>CAZMFS010000057.1:0-9209 GCA_964565585.1 uncultured bacterium | reverse complement strand
CATCAAAAGATAGTGATGCAACATATCTGGATTTTTCAATGTTTTTTTGTTTGTTAAAAACTCCAAACCATTTATTTTTTTCTTTTTCAATATCCATCAAAATAAAACCCTGTTCTCGTCTTTTTTTAATTGCTTTTCTCATACTTTTAAATAATTCGGTATCATCATCAAGTATTTGATCTACCATTGAATTGATAAAGGGAAAGGTATCGGGCAACTCATTTTTTAATTTCGTTTCAGCTTCGGAGAAAAAATTGCTTCTAAAACTAAATCCGCTTCTTGTAATATTTTTTGATTTATGAAAAATCCCAAACCACATTCCTTCACCGTATTCTACATTTACAATGTGGTAGCCTTCATCCCATCTATTTTTTATAGCTTGGTAGAAATTTGAAAATTCATCTCTATAACTATAAGCATTCCTGGAAATATCAGTATTTTTTTGAAAAATTCCAACCCATAAATTATTTCCGTATTCTATCTCTATTAAATCATAATTTTCATCCCATTTATCATGAATAGTTTCAATTAAATTATCGAAATTTTTTGTATAATAAAAATAATTATCTTTATACTTGTTCTGTTTTTGAAATATTCCAATACATCTATTATTATTACTCCATAAGTTTGATAAAATAGCTATAATTATAATTAATAAAATAATAATTTGTTTTAATTTATTCAATGTTAGCTCCTTTTTATAGTTAATTAATTCAGAAATAATACTAACAGAATAAACTAAAATATTAAGAAAATTCTAAAAACTATTTTAAATATAATTTGATATAAAAGTTCAGAAGTGTTGGATTTTAGAATATTGATGATAAAATTAATATATTATATTAGACAAGGAGGGAAAATGAAAAAAGTATTATTTTTAAACTTAATATTTATTATGGTATTTTCATTCATCTATTCTGAGATATCTGCAGATTTAATGTTCAGAGCAAAATCAGGAGATTCTGAAGCTCAGACAGAGTTGGGACTTAGATATTATTATGGAAGTGGTGGAATTGAAATTGATTTGAACAAAGCATTTTCCTGGTTTAAAAAGGCAGCGAATAATAACAATCCTGCTGCAATATATCAGCTAGGTACCATGTATGAATCCGGTTTTAGAAATACTAAAAATCCCGATTATCAAAAGGCATTTGATTATTACAAAAAATCTGCAGATATGGGATATTCAGAAGCTCAGTATGAATTGGGAAGCAAATATGAATTTGGATTTGAAGATGTGGTTGATGAAGATTATAAGCAAGCTTTAGCGTGGTATGAAAAAGCAGCTGAAGGTGGTTTTTCAGAAGCTCAATATGAGCTCGGATATTCATATTTTGAAGGTACTCTGACAAGAAAGGATAACAATCAGGCATTTAAATGGTTAACCAGAGCTTCAGAAAATAACCATGCAGAAGCACAGTATTATCTCGGAACCATGTATTGTAATGGTTTAGGATGTGAAAAAAATCATGAAAAGGCTAAATACTGGTTAAAAAAAGCCTATTATAATGCTGAAGATGATGTAACTCTGCAGGATATGGTTAAAATTGTATGGAATGAAAATAACTATGGAGATTTGTAAAAATAGTATATTTCAATCGTTATAGAGATTACTAATTAATTTAAAATGCTCTAAAATTGAAAAATAGGCCGGCAAGAATCTATTTTCCGGCCTATTTTTGCATCACACGGTGTAGCTCATTGCTTACTTAAATTATTAACCTATGTAGTAAAAATTCAAGTAAAAAATTAATTAATATTTGTTAATTAATTATAAATCGTTTTTAATTTTATAATACAATTTATCTTAGTGTAAAATTGCTTTATTACCTTGTAAAATATTATTATAATAATATATTTATACTGAAATGTATATTGTTGATAAAATTTTAAAAATAAAAAGAATCTATAAAACAATTCTTATTTATCTTATTCTCGGAAGTTTATGGATATTATTTTCTGATAGACTTGTTTATTCTCTTATAAGTAATAAAGAAAATCTCTCCAAAGTACAAACCTATAAAGGCTGGTTTTTCATTTTAGTGACAGCTTATGTTTTATTTGTAGTTTTAAAGTACTATTTTAAAAAAATCATTCAGAATGAAAGACGTATGAATAAACTCTTAGATAATTCTCCAGATATTGTAGTTCAGCTGGATAGAAATTTGAATTATCTATATGTGAATGAAAAAATAGTTGAGGTATTTGGCAAGAAGAAAAAGGAACTTATAGGTAATGATATAAGGATATTTAATTTTCCTGATGAGTTAGTTAAAAAGAGGAACAAAAATATAAACGAAGTTTTTGAGACGGGAAAAGAAACCAAATATGAGATAACTTATCCGGTGAAGAAAGAAAAAAGAGTATATGATGTAAGGATTGTCCCTCAATATGAAGATGACTGGGTAACATCTGTATTGTATATTGGAAGAGATATTACAGAACGAAAATATAAAGAGGAAAGGATAAAGCAACTTAACAAGATACTGATAACTGTAAGAAATATTAATCAATTAATATCAAGTACAAATGATGTAGATAAATTAGCTAATGAAGCCTGTTATTTATTGGTAAATGTTAGAGGATTTTTGTTTTCTGTAATAGGGGTATACAATAAAGAAAATAAAAATTTAGATAAATTATATTTCTCTAGAAATATTAGTTTGGAAAATGATATTGAAAAAAAATTCAGAAAAAAATGTTTTGAACTTATTGATCAATTTACTCTGCATAAGGATGTTAATATTATTAGAGATATTCCGGAAAACTGCAGAGAATTATTTTTGTTTAATAAAAATGGCAAACTTGTGATAAGCAAACTAAAATATAAAAATAGAATATTTGGATTTTTGATAGTAAAGGTTGAAGCCGATTTTCTAATAGATGATTATGAGAAGGATCTGTTTAAAGAGATTTCAGCCGATATAGCTTTTGCTATTTATAGAATTAGAATGGAAAAAAAGCTGGAAGAAGTTGAGTTTAAATATAAAAATTTGTTTAATTCTATGATACACGGAATTGCAGTTCATGGTATAGAAAAAGATAAAAAAGGAAATTTAACTATAAAATATATAGATGTTAATAAGAAATATCTGGAGATTATAGATAAAAGAAAAAGTGAAGTTATAGATGAAAGTCTATCTGATATTATGCCTGAATGTCATAAAACTTATACCTATTTGGAAGATGATCTTATGCAAAAAGATAAGAATGTGTATTTTGACATGTATGCTCCTTCTCTTGATAAATATTTACAAATATATCTCTATAAACTGGATAAAAATAAATTTGTGTGTGTTGTATTTGATAAAACTAAAGAGGTTGAATCTATTAAAAGAGAAATGAAGATTGAATGCAAACTTCAGCAAAAACAAAAGCTTGAAACCCTAGGTACATTAGCAAGCGGGATAGCCCATGATTTTAATAATATAATTTTTGCTATAAGCGGTAATTTAAGACTTATGATGGATAAAATGGATAATAAAAGAGATGCTTTTGAGCATTTGAAAAATGCACTAAAAGCAGTTAATAGGGCGGAAAATCTTGTAAAACAGATACTAACATTCAGTAAAAACTCTGAAGAGGAGTTTGAACCTGTATATGTCCAGGATGAAATTGAGGAAGTGCTAAATTTGACACGCAGTTCCTTTCCAAAATCTATAAAAATAGAAAGTAGCATTGATAGTAACTGTCCTCCTGTTTATGCAAATGGAACACACCTTCATCAGGTTTTTATGAATATAATAACAAATTCATTTCAGGCTATGAAGGATAAGGGCACTTTATCAATTAGTCTTGAACAAAATGATATCAATGAAGGACTTTTATTGGATAAAAAAAGTTTAAAAATAAATATCAGGGATAGCGGAGCGGGTATGGATGAAGAAACTAAACAATATATTTTTGATCCATTTTTTACTACAAAGGATAAACATGAGGGAACAGGTTTAGGATTATCTGTTGTAAAGAATATTATTGATAAATTAGATGGAAAAATTGAAGTTGAAAGTGAACCCGGTAAGGGAACTGAATTTATAATTAGTTTGCCTGTTATGGAAGAAAAAAGAGTAGGTAATGGTAGAGAGAAAAATCATAAAAATATTTCCATAGCGGGTTTGAAGATAATGTTTGTGGATGATGAGGAAATGATTGCTGATCTGATGAAGGAAAGTCTGGAGACCGAAGATATAATCATAGATATTTTTACTAAGCCCTATAATGCTTTGAGAAAATTCAAAGATAATCCAGACTATTATGATCTTGTAATTACAGATTTAACTATGCCAAAAATATCCGGTCTGGAATTGGCAGAAAAAATTAAAGAAGTAAAATGTATACCAGTAATTCTTTCAACAGGGTCTTTAGATAGCACACTTGAGAAGAAAGCAAAGAATATAAATATTAATTCTCTAATTAAAAAACCTTTTGATTTTAATGAATTACTGAAAACAATAAACAAATTAATCTAATGTAAATGGATTGTTAATTTATTTCTAAATATTTAATATTACAAGAATGGTTCTTTATTAAGTTTCAAATTTATAACATATAAGATTTTGAATTAATTGACCGGGTAGAGAATATGATTTATAATTAAATTTGTGTATAAAATTAATTTTTAAAAAAGGAGGAAAGATGAAAGAAAAAAAGAAAATAGGTATTATAATTTGTGATCGATATTCCTCATGTGCAGGGGGCAAATGTTTTAAATCCCTAAATGAGAGGGTGGGAGTATTTAAAAGATATCAGGATGAAGAAGTAGAAGTGGTCGGATATACAAGCTGTGGGGGCTGTCCTGGAGGAAATATAGAATATGCACCGGAAGAGATGAAGAAAAATGGAGTGGATGTTATTCATCTGGCCACTGGAATGATTGTTGGGTATCCCCCATGTCCCAGAACTAAATATTTCAAAAGATATATAGAAGAAAAATTTAACATTCCTGTTGTTGTTGGAACCCATCCTATTCCACAAAAATACTGGAATGTTCATAAAAAACTCGATTCCTGGGATAGTAATTTCTGGAAAAAAGTAATCAAAGAAAATAAAGCTACCAAAAAGATTAGAGTTAAATATAATTAGAATATAATAAAGGGGAAACTAAATGATAAAAGCAAGGAAAAATTTAATAATAGCAATAATATTAATTATTTTTGGTTTGAGCAATATTAATGCTGAAGAAAATAATCATGAATTTAAATTAACCCCTGAAAAACATCATTATCTGGCGATAGAATTAAATATGCAAACCTGGAATCTTCTGTCAAAAGATAAAAGAACAAAAAAGGAAAATGTTAGAATGATAAATTATGCCTTTGCATCTCACTATCACTGGTTTAAGTCCCCTAAATGGAAACCTATTAATGAACAGCGTGGTGAATGGCTTATATCACATGTATATGCTGTATTAAAAAAAGGTAAAAAAGCTCTTAAACATGCAAAAAAATGTAAATCAATTACAAAAAAATTAAACCTTAAGGGTTTTGACCTTGCATATTCTTATGAAGCACTTGCCAGAGCATATGCTAGTCTGGGAAATAAGAAAAAACTGAATAAATATTATATACTAGCAAAAGAAGCAGGTGGTAGAATTAAAAATGAAAAAAACAAGAAGATATTTTTTAATGATTTAAAAAGCCAACCCTGGTTTAAGTAAATTTATAAGGTATGAATCTAGATTAATACTATATCTTAATTTAAAAACTGGATTATAATTATATAAAATTGTTAAATATATATCCTTTTATTTAATAGAAGAAAGGAAAGTATGCAATACAATATTAGATGGGCTGATAAAAAAGATGCAAAAAGACTAGGTTATATTCACGCAAGAAGCTGGCAAAAAGCATATAAGGGTATAGTTCCGGATGATGTATTATCAAATTTTACTCCTGAGAAAAGAGCGGTAAAATTCCACGATTATGTTAAAAATAATTATGGAGATACAGCCGTATTTTTGCTGGAAGGTAAAATAGTTGGATTTATAACTCTTGAACAAAGTAGAGATGATGATTTAAATGATTCCTGGGGGGAAATCTGGGGAATATATTTTGATCCGGATTACTGGAATAAAGGTTTCGGTTCTGTACTCTTTGAATGGGGCATAGAGGAACTTAAAAGCAGAGGTTATAAACATCTTTCCCTGTGGGTATTAAAGAAGAATGATAATGCAAAAAAGTTTTATGAGAAGTTCGGGTTTATTCTAGATGGTAAAGAACAGAAAGCAATTGATGGATATAGTTTAAAGAAAGTAAGATTTGTTAAAAAAAATATATAATATTTATAATTATTGTAATCATTCATCATAATTTCTTGACAAAGAGCCAGCAATATATAAAATATACTCATTCCTAACACTGGAGGAAAAGGAATGTTCTTAATCTAATTCAACATATCATATTTTATTTTTTTCTTATATTACTATTTTTAAATTTTAATAAATTTTTATATAACCAAAGGAGAACTTTATGCTTTGTGTGGATATCAATGACTTATATTTTGAATATGGGGAGCTTTCCTATCCGGTATTAAAAAATTTAAATATGCAGATATATAGAGCTGATCGTATTGGACTTGTCGGTAAAAATGGAAGTGGTAAATCTACATTATTTAAATTAATATTAAACGAGGATATAGCACCCCAAAAAGGACATATTAATATAGCTAAAAATGTTAGAATTGGATATTTGCCACAGCAAATCAGGTCTAAATTAAATTTAACAGCAGATGACTATATCTATACATTTAATCATGAGCTTTTAAAAGCAAAAAATATTTTATCTAACCCGGAAAGATTTAAAGAAAAGCAGCTTGCTTTTGCATTTAATACATATGAAAGATATAACGGTTATCTTATAGAACAAAAAATTGAAAAGTATATAGATAAATTAGAAATCGATAGGGATATATTGACTAATAAAATTTCTACTTTAAGTGGTGGAGAAAAAACGAAAATATTACTGCTTCGGACACATATATCAGAATCAAATTTGCTGCTTTTAGATGAACCTACCAATAATCTGGATGAAAAGCATATAAAATGGCTGGAAAAGTATCTAAATTCCAATTCAATTCCTTATGTGGTAATTAGTCATGATAGAAATTTTCTGGATAATACTGTAAATAAAATATATGAGCTAAGTGATGGTAAAATAGATGAGTATAGTGGTAATTATTCAGATTATAAAAGAACTAAGAAAAGAATAAGAAATGAAAAGAAAAAAGAATATAAAAAGCTAAAAAGAAAAATTAAAAAATTAAAAAAAGATGTGAATAGAAGAAAACAGCATGCATTTAGAAGGGAAAACGCAAAAACAGAAAGATCGGTATCTAATAATGGAAGTATACAGAAAAGAGATGGAGGCACTCCAGTTATTCGTAAGGAGCAATCATTGATGAATTCAGCCAAAGCTGTTGAAACACGTCTTAATAGAATTAAAAAGAAGGCTAAAGATGTAAAACCGGAAAAAATAAAGAACAGAAAAATAAAGATATTCAATGATAAAATCAGGAAAAATGTACTTCTAAGAGCCAAAAATATTACAAAAATATATGATAATAAAAGAATACTGGATAATTTTACTATTATACTAAATAGGGGCGAAAATTTAGCAATAAAGGGAAACAACGGAACAGGTAAAACAACTCTACTTGATATACTTACCGGTAATATTACTGATTATGACGGTCAGGTTAAATGGACTGATAATATTAAAATAACATATTATGACCAGGATGTTTCCAGATTAAATTATAACAATACTATAATCGATGAAATTACAGAAGGTAATTTGAATTTTCAAACTAAAGCAAGAATTATCCTTGGAACATTAAATATAACCCAAAAAGAAGTTTATAAGAAGATAGATAATTTAAGCATAGGTATGAGGAATAAAACGCTTCTTGCCAAAATAATATTTTCGGATCCGGATGTTATGATACTTGATGAGCCTACAAATCATTTAGAGATTGATACCCGGGAATACCTAATTAAAGCATTAAAAAATTATAATGGAACAATATTATTTACATCCCATGATAGATATTTTAGAAAGAAGATAGCCACAAAAGAAATGAATATTAAAACAAAAAAAATAAGTATTAATGGTTTCCAATAATAAATTACCTGATATAATTTGTTGAATGAAATGTTAATTCTTTTATAATATAGACAGATATGATTACTATTAAATGTGCCAAATGCAAGAATAAAATTCTAAAATATAATAAAATCGGAAAAGGAAAAACAATTAGAGTATATTATGATAGAATTCATAAAGATTATAGTAAACCAGATAAAAACAAACTAGTATGCAGTCATTGTGGAAATGTGATTGGATATAAAAAGAAAAAACATATTAAAATGAGAGATATTGCATTTACTTATTCGGGCCATAAAAAGAAAAAATAAAATCCAATCAGTATTCCATTTAAATAATTGTTGACACTATTAATAAAACATGTAACTTTTATCTGGTTATTTAATCTTACAATAGTTAAATTTTGCTTATGAAAAAAATAATTGAGTAAAATTGTATAAAAATTAAATGTTGGGGGATTATAAAATGAATAAAAAATTTTTTTTAGTATTATTAATCTTATTTATGTTTGTTAATATTACTTCTTCTAAAGATGTTGAAACAAGAATTCTTCCGATGCCAATATTTGGTTCCAGTCCTGAAACTGGCTTTATATATGGTGCTGCTGGTATGTATTTAAGAGAAAGTAAAACCAGTCAATTAATTATTAGTCTAGGAGGAATGCATACTGAAAACTCCCAAACTAATATTTTTTTAGAAATTGATAACGAAACTCAAAATTATTCTTTTATTAACAAATATAACTATCAAAACTGGGTTTCCAAATATTACGGGATTGGGAACAATACAAAATTAGAAGATGAAGAAGTTTTTACAAGAAAAGGGTACGGTTTTTCCTTTGATATTAGTAAAAAAGTTTCCAAAGCTGTATCTTTTGGAATATTAGTAAGTTATGAAAATTATGAAATAGATTTGTTTAAGTATGATAAAGATTTATTAGGCAATAAAGGTGTGGGACTCTTTGGAGCAGGATTAACTTTGTCATTTGATACCAGGGATAGAAGGTTGAATACTAATTCGGGGCACTATTTGAATTATAAAATAATAGAATATTTTTCTTCCCGGGGTGGCAATAAGTTTTTAAAGAATCATATAGATTACAGATATTTT
>CAZMFS010000056.1:0-9265 GCA_964565585.1 uncultured bacterium | reverse complement strand
GCGGCATGAACAAAGTTAATCTTTTTGTGTCCAAGATATTGACATAGTACCAATTTCGATAGAAATTTTTATAGCTTCAAAGGTATAACTCTAAAGTTTTTCTTCTTAATCTTAGTCTTGATCTTTATCTTAAAAATTATTGCGATTTTTTGATAAATGTTGTATTATTATAAATGGTTTTGAAAACGAAAGGGATAAAATGAGTTTAGTAGAAAAATATTCAAAGCTTAAAAAGATTATTAAAGATTTTGATTCTGCTGTTGTAGCTTTTTCCGGTGGAGTTGATAGCGGCTTCTTAGCTAAAATAACTTATAACATATTAAAGGATAGGGCTTATGCAGTTACTGTGGATGCTTCAGTTTTTCCAGAAGAGGAAATTACTGATGCTAAAAGAATTGCAAAGGAGATAGGAATTGCTCATTCAGTTATTAATGTGGATGATTTAATAAATACTATTGCTGATAACCCTCCTGATCGCTGTTACTATTGCAAGAAAAAAATTTTTTCAAAA
This sequence comes from uncultured bacterium, assembly GCA_964565585.1. GTDB lineage: Bacteria > Macinerneyibacteriota > Macinerneyibacteria > Macinerneyibacteriales > Macinerneyibacteriaceae > Macinerneyibacterium. The sequence continues at coordinate 8,754 of CAZMFS010000056.1, read as the reverse complement.
ATTAAAGAAAAAACAAAAAGCTCGATTATTTTCGATGGTACAAATGCGGATGATGTAAATAAACACAGACCGGGGAAAAAGGCTATTAGAGAACTTAATATAATAAGTCCTCTGAAAAAAGCGGAATTTACAAAAAATGATATTAGAAACCTGGCTAAAGATATAGGGCTTTCATTTTGGAACAAGAACTCCTATACATGTTTAGCAACGAGAGTATCATATGAAGAGAAAATAGATAGAGAGACTCTTGATATGGTTAAAAAATCGGAGAAATCGTTATCTAAACTTAAATTTAAAAATCTCAGGGTCAGACATCATGGAAATTTAGCACGTATTGAAGTTTCACCATCGCAGAGAGATAAACTCTATGATAAAAAATTGATGGATAAAATTTACAAAAGCCTGAGAGATATCGGTTATAAATATGTAACCATGGACCTTAGGGGTTATCGTACGGGCAGTATGGATGAGACCGTTGATAAATAAATAGATATACGGAGGTTGTTTTGCAAGAAAAATATTTGAGAGAAATTTTAAAAAAGATAAAGAATAATGAAATAGATATTAGTGAAGGAATGGATAAACTCAAGAATTTACCCTTTGAGGATTTGGGATATGCAAAGGTTGATCATCATAGATCTATTCGCAATGGATACCCAGAGGTTATTTATTGTGAGGGTAAAACCTTGGATGAGATAGAAGGCATTGTTAAAAATATGCTGGAAAATAAAACAAATGTCCTGGCTACAAGAGCAAATAAAGATATCTATAATAGATTAAAGGAAGTAACAAAAAAGGCTGAGTTTTATGAAAGAGCAAAAATAGTAGTGATAAAACAAAATGAAGTTACTAAAAGTAAATCTAAGATTCTTGTTGTTTCAGCAGGTACTTCCGATATGAAAGTGGCAGAAGAAGCAGCATTAACTGCTGAGATCATGGGAAGCAGAGTTGAAAGGCTATATGATGTTGGGGTTGCAGGGATACACAGGTTATTTCTAAACAAAGATAAGCTAGATGATGCGAATGTAATAATTGTTGTAGCCGGGATGGAAGGAGCATTACCGAGTGTTATAGGAGGATTAGTTGATAAACCGGTTATAGCAGTACCGACAAGTGTTGGATATGGAGTTAACTTTGAAGGGGTAGCACCGTTACTGACAATGCTGAACAGCTGTGCCAGTGGAGTTGGTGTCGTGAATATTGATAACGGTTTTGGTGCAGGTTATCTGGGCACTACAATTATAAGACAAATTGAAAAGAATAGGGAGTAATTATGGATAAAAATATATTATACTTTGATTGTGTTTCAGGAATAAGCGGAGATATGACAATAGGAGCTCTTCTTGATCTGGGTGTGGACAAAGATTATTTAATAAATGAATTATCCAGATTAAATATTGAAGGATACGATTTAAAAATCGATAGAAGCAAAAAGAACGGTATTACGGGGACCGATTTTAAAGTAATTTTAGAGCATTCAAATCATCATTCTCATGATCACAGCCATGATAATCATAAACACGAACACGACCATTCCCATGATCATGACCATGAACACAGTCATGATAATCATAAAAACGAACACGATCATTCCCATGATCATGACCAAGAACATAATCATGGACATGAACATAGAAATTTAGAAAATATAAAAGAGCTTATAAATGATAGTAGTTTAAATGAGAATGTAAAAAGCATGAGCCTGGAAATGTTTGAGTATGTTGCTAGAGCCGAAGCTAAGGTGCATGATACTTCAATATCTGAAATTCATTTTCATGAAGTTGGAGCACTTGATTCTATAATTGATATAGTTGGTACGGCGATTTTAATAGACAAGCTGGATGTTGATGAGATATATTTTTCACCGCTTCATGTAGGAACCGGTTTTGTAAATTGTGCACACGGTACAATTCCCGTACCTGCACCTGCAACACGGGAGATATTAAAAGATATACCGGTATATTCAACGGGAGTAAGAAGTGAACTTGTTACTCCTACAGGAGCAGCAATAGCAAAAACTCTTTCTGATGGATTCATATCTTTGCCGGACGTTGAGATTGATACTATTGGTTACGGAGTGGGGACAAAAGATCTTGAAATAACTAATGTTCTCAGGGTGATAAACGCAAAAAAAAACTAAAAAATTTGGTGATGCTTGAAACCAATGTAGATGACTTAAATCCTGAGATTTACGGATATCTTTTTGCCAAACTTTTCGATGCCGAAGCTCTCGATGTTTATTTAACTAACATTTTAATGAAGAAAAATAGACCCGCATTAAAGATAAATGTTCTTTGTGAGTCAGATAAAGTAGATAAAATTGAGGAGATTCTTTATACTGAAACAACAACTCTGGGTATAAGAAAATATGAAATCGACAGAACAACTTTAAAAAGAGAAATTAAAACGCTGGAAACAGAGTACGGATCAGTAAGAATCAAGATGGCTTATAAAAATAATAAATTTTTAAAGATGGCTCCCGAATACGAGGATTGTAAAAAGATTGCAGAGTCGGAAAATATTCCTCTTAAGAATGTTTATGATATTGTAAAGAAGGAAGCTGAAAAATCACTTTCGTGATTTTCCGTCACCGCTTATCCGTGATCCGTGAACCGTCAAAAAAATTGCTAATGCAATTTTTCAACACACAGTGACAAAGTTTAAATGCAATACCTTCGGAGAAATTAGATTTATTAACTTTCAATTGTCAATCGTCAATTTTGCCCTTACCCAGTGGGCCAGTCTTATCTGCAATTTCAAATTGTCTTTGATAATTTGAACACTAGATTTCAGAAAAATGAACAAAAAAAAACTGGTTACAGAAGTACCATTTTTTTATCTGGCCCTGTTGCCAGTTTTCCATCGGTTTCTTCTGTAACCAGCTACTACGGTTATACGGGCTTGCAGTTTATAGCGACCTGGCAGTCAACCTACTGCAAACCATTGCCTCACGAAAATACCTGCTACATTATATATACTGACATATATATTAAAAGTCAAGAGGCAGCATTAAAGTTGACAATTTGACAGCCGGAAACTTCTTTATAACCTTTAAAATTTTTTGTTCAGTCAGTAAGGGGGTAAGATATAATTTTATCGAGCACGAATTACTAACTACGAAAAAGCGAAAATTACGATAGCATTTTAAAAAACTTGAAATTAAAAATTAATAATTTATAATAAAATTCGTATTATTATATTATTCTAATCATATTTTAAGAGAGGTGGATTAATGGATAATATGAAAAAATTAATTAATAAAAAAAAGGCTAAAGTTGGTATTATTGGTCTTGGATATGTTGGATTACCGATAGGGGTATTAACAGCTAGAAAAGGTTTTAAAACAATTGGCTTTGATATCCAGCAGAAAAGGGTAGATATGGTCAATAATGGTATTAATTACATGGGTGATGTTAAAGATCATGAACTAGAAGAAGCGGTAGAAGATCAAATGCTTTGGGCTACTACAGACTATTCTTATATAGCCGAATGCGATGTAATTTGTATTGCAGTACCGACTCCTCTTGATCAATTTAAACAACCAAATACGGTATATGTTGAAAATTCTACAAAAGACATTGCTAAATATATAACTGAAAATACCCTGGTAATTTTAGAAAGTACAACTTATCCTGGGACAACTGAAGAAATTATTCTTCCTTTACTTGAAAATAGTGGCTTAAAAGTTGGAAGGGATATCTTTTTATCTTTTTCTCCGGAAAGAATAGATCCCGGAAATAAAACATACAACACCGAGAATACCCCTAAAATTGTCGGTGGAGTAACCAAAACCTGTACCGAAATAACCAAATCATTTTATGAAAATATACTTGATGCTGAGGTATTTGAAGTGAGTACCCCAAAAGTTGCAGAAATGGAAAAAATATTTGAAAATACATTTAGAAACATAAATATTGGACTGGTAAATGAAATGGCAATCCTTTGTAATAAGATGGATATTGATATATGGGAGGTTATTGATGCTGCTTCTACTAAACCATATGGGTTTATGCCGTTTTATCCCGGGCCGGGAATAGGTGGGCACTGTATACCTATAGATCCGTTTTATCTGACTTGGAAGGCAAGGGAGTTCGATTATCATACAAGACTTATTGAACTTAGTGGTGAAATCAATAACTACATGCCCGAATATGTTCTTGAAAGGGTAATGAAGATGCTAAACAAAAACCAAAAAGCTCTTAATGGTGCCGATGTTTTATTGCTTGGAGTTAGCTATAAAAAGGATATTGATGATTTAAGAGAAAGTCCTGCTTTAAAAATTATAAACAACCTTGAAAAACACGGCGCAAATGTATGTTATAATGATCCCCATGTGGATAGTTTTGAGCACAGAAATAGCAAATACGAATCGGTAGAATTAAATAAAATAGAAGAGTTTGATATTGTTATAATAACAACAGATCATTCTGATTATGATTATAAAAAAATTGTAGAAGAGTCCAAAATGGTTTTTGATACACGAAATGCAACAAAAGAAATAAATAGTGAAAAGATTGAAAAGATATAAATATGGAAAAAAAACTAAAAATATTTTCTTTTATATTCTTAACTATATTTTTCATTGGAGGAATGCTTAGTTCCTCTTTACAATATGTTGGCGTGTTCCCTCTTTTAATTTCAGCAATTTATTTGATAATAAAAAAAAGAAAGCAAGTAATTGACAAAAATTTCTGGATTTATTTAACTATATTTTTATTAATTTCATTTAGTTTTTATCTCGGATATTCGAAAGTAATTGACAAAACTGATTTTATTAAAGAAGCTCAGAAATACTGGGGTAGTTTTTTGCTCTTCATAGTCGCTTATATATTTATTAAATCAAAACACATATCCTTAAAAAAAATTCAAAAATTGTTTATAATAGGGATTATTTTAACTTCAATAAAAGGGTTAGTACAACTCTGTTTAATTGCATTTAAAACAAATACGGTTGAAAGATTAAATACTCCACTGGGAATGTCTAACAACTATGCATCAATTTTAATCATTGGTATACTTATTCTCTTCTATAACATTTATAATAATGAATATTTAACAACTAAATACGGTGATATATCAATTTTAGCATTCTTTTTGGTCAATCTTTATTTGACAGAAAGTCTTGGTGCAATAATATCTTTTGGGATGGCCATTTTAATATTTCTTTTTTTCAAGAGAAGAAAAGTTAATTTTGCTAACGTAATTGTTTTTGTTTTATTAATTTCTTTAATAGCTGGTACAATATTATTTTTGTTTACGGAACGTGTTATGGACTACAACAACAGAAGAAGATGTGGACTGCTTAGAGGTTATTATAATTTGTCCAGGGATAATATTATTACTGGAGTGGGATTAAATCAAACAGAGCTTCATTATGATGAATGGAAAACTCCGTTACCGTTTCAAAACGAGTTTGAATATGCTCCAAATTACGATGCACACAATTTTATTTTACAGTGGATTGCCGAAAACGGTATTGTTTCTTTTATTATTTTAGCCTTTTTCCTAATATATTATTATATAAATAACTTTAAAAAGTTTTCCCCTCATTACGGAATATTGCTGGGCACTATAGCTTTTTTAATACATGCTTTATTTTCAAATAACTTTCATATAATCAGATTAATGATGTATTTCTGGTTTTTTATGGGTAGTTATGAAGCTTATAAGTCCAAATTAAAAAGGAGTAACTATGGAAAAAAATAATAAAATATCGGATATAATAAACTCTTCTATTCTTACAAAGGAAAAATTACTTAATAAAGAATTTATTAATAGGATAAAAAAAGCAGCTAAAATTATCATAAATGCATATAAAAGGAAAAATAAGGTTCTTCTTTGTGGCAATGGCGGTAGTGCTGCGGATGCCCAGCATATAGCTGCTGAACTATCGGGTAGATTTTATTTTGATAGAAAACCCTTAAATGCAGAAGCCCTTCATGTTAATACTTCTTATATAACGGCTGTTTCAAACGATTATTCCTATGATATAGTGTTTGAGAGATTAGTAAAGGCTAAGGGGAAAAAGGGAGATGTTTTAATAGGGATTTCAACATCCGGTAATTCAAAGAATGTGATTAATGCCATTAAAAAAGCAGATGATTTGGGAATGAAGACAGTATCTCTTACCGGAAGAAGTGGTGGGAAAATGAAAAAAATTTCTGAGTTGACCCTGAACATACCATCAGAAGATACCCCCCGAATTCAGGAAGCCCATATTCTTGTTGGACATATTATTTGTGAAATAGTTGAAAAGACACTATTTGGCAAAAATTGAAAATTGAAAGAAAAAATTGCAGACAAGACTGGCCCGCTGGTTAAGGGCAAAATTCTTAAATATAATTCCTTCGAAGAAAAACCTTTTATAAACAAAAATTAAAAGATAGTTAGTTTTTCTTATTTTTACAGGTTTTAATAATTTTCACTAATATCTTAATAATCTCTTTTAACTTCTTTATTAAAATTTGTTTATATTCTTCTGATAGGTATTCTGTTTCCCTTAGAAGATTAATCCAATATCGGCTTTCATTAGCCTCTTTTAGGGCTACCTGCAATTTATGAATAAAATCTTTCTACTTTGTGCTTCTAGAGCTTCACTAATATTTGCTCCAATGCTTGTTTTACTCTTCATTAATTGTTTTGACATTACATATTCATTTTTACTGTTTTTTAATACTTATAAGATTTTACTCAATAAAAAAATTAAAAGCTTTATCATATACGATACTCTTTTTTATTTAAGCCTCCTTAGGTAAAATTACCCCCATTTAGTATAACACTAGTCTGATAAGCTTAAAAAATCTTATACAACTAACTTCTAAAGACCATTTTCACTTTTAAATAATTTCTAATTATTTAATATGTTTTTATCAACTTCAATGATATTTCATACAAAACTTTCATCTCTCAATTTTCATTATTAGATAATTTTTAATTATCTAATTTGTTTTTCAGCCTCAAAGATATTTCATACACGATTTTCAATTTTCAATTTAAAAAATAGTTTTTAACGATTTTTAATAATTGTATTCAAATAAGATTTCAAACGAATTAAGATTCTTATCTATTCTTTTGGCAGAGTCGGATTTAATATTTTCGGGCAGTTTTTGATTGTAATTGCTTAGTTCGTAATTAACTTTAATATAAAGATTGTTGATTGATAGATTTTTATAAATATTTTTCCATTCGACAAGATATTTTAAATTAACACCTATATTCTTCGTAGTTTCTTTTATACCATCCAAAAAATTTAAATCTTCTTTTAAATTAGAATTCTGCCTTAGAGTGTCGGGAGTATACATATCTCCGCCAACATTAACAAAGTCATCGAGATTATTCGTGTAGTTATCGCCGTGTCTTTTCCTATAATAATAAATGTTTGTTTGGAATTTAGACGTCCACTGTTTATTTAAACCGGCATAGATATAATCACTGTTTGGATATAGAAAAGATCCTAAATTTGATCTGTAGTGTGTAAAATTATCAACATTAAATCGGTGGGTATATACAATGGGATTTACCCTGCTGTATTCCAGTGTTAGTTTGAAGTCGTTTATAAATCGGGGATAGTATTTCATTCCTCCTATATATGCAAATTTGGAATGACGGTAGTCGGATAATTCTGATAGACTTAGATCATCTATAAATAGTTCTCCATAGAGATTAAATCCCTTAAATGGAACATAACTGATATCCGCTCCCATTGCAGAATTATCCATATCTCCTTCGTAGTGTTCTTCACTCCAGAAGAAGTTAAAAGGAATCATATACCCCAGTTGCAGATCTTTGTCTGCATATATTACAGATTCATTTAGTCCTATTTTTAAATTGTCCAGAACGGATATTTCAAGGCGATGAGCAGCTATATATTTCTTTCTATACTGCTGTTTGGTATCTCCGTTTTCCATCTCTATTATTCTGTTTGGATCTTTTTCATAGGTTCTAAGTCCTGCTGTAAAGGAACTGAGCTGAAATTTCCCAAGTTCGATTTCATCATAAAAATGTACATAAGAAGTTGCATTATCGGATATCATTAAGTTGCTTCTGTGCCCGGGCCCCCAGGCATTATTGCTTTTGCCTATTCTTATATCTGTATAGGGTAGATAAAAATCAAGATAAGTTTCTGTAGTATCCATATATATCTCTTTTTTATTTACCCTGAATCCGGCGCTAATCCATCCTCTTCCCCGGTTTTCAAAGTACCCCCTTACATCGTTTATCTTTTTTTCTAAATTGTAAGTTTCATCTCTAAAATAAAAATAATAATCCATATAATCAGTAATATTACCCTCAAACTTTATTCCTCCGGTATATACTATGTAATTTAATTCTTTATGAGTTCCTAAATCGTACTGATTCTGTATATATCCCGCTTTACCTACAAAATCAAGGTACAGATTTCCCCTGTCTTTTTCATAGCTGTATAAGTGATATTCTTTGGTATTTTTCCTGTCAAGGTATGTTGAATATTCTTTCTGGTATCTTTTCAAAGTATTTTTTTCAATCCTGGTCAGGGAGTCTTTCTTTTTATCTATTTGTTTTAGTATATTTACAATTTCTTTTCTGTTATAGGGACGGGTATAGGAAAAATTATCCAGTCCGTATTTTATAAATATTTTCTCCGTAAAATCATAGAAATCCGAGCCTGTTTGCTCAAAAGAATGAATTATAACCAAAGCAAATAAAATAACAATTATTAATAGCAGAAATTTTTTCATGAAACGTTTTTTCAAAGCTACAAGATTTATAATTGTA
>CAZMFS010000055.1:0-9304 GCA_964565585.1 uncultured bacterium | reverse complement strand
CCCAATTGACTTGAAATAACATTAATATCATTAGAAGATTCTGAAAACAAGTTCAGGATGACTTTAAAAAATAAATAACTGATGTGATTTTTAGTATTGGAATCTGTATAAATATGAAAAGAAATTAATTAGTATTGACATATTTTTAAATTAACATATTATTAGCCATTAGAAATTAAACAACTTCATATTATACCAATAATTAAATTGACTTTTCGGGATAATTATTTATAATCCAATTGATTGTTATGAATTATAATATTTATAAATGGTGGATTAAAAATAACGGAATTGATTATGTCGTATCTAAAAAGGAAAGAAGTGTAAATATGAAAAAAATAAACAAAATGAAAAAATTTTATGATAGCATAAAAGATTGTAAAAAATGCCCCTATGGGGAAAAAAGAAACAAGTTTGTATTTGGAGAAGGAAATGAAGATGCCGATATTATTTTCATAGGAGAAGGCCCTGGAAAGGATGAAGATCTAAAGGGAAGGCCATTTGTTGGTAGAGCGGGAAAACTTCTCAGAAAAATTATTAAAGAAGAAAACCTAAACATGAATAAAGTATACATAGCAAACATAACTAAATGCAGACCTTTTGGCAACGAAGACCCAAGAAAAGAAGCCGTTAACAGCTGTCTACCCTATCTTGAAAAACAGATAGAAATTATTGAACCAAATATAATTGCTACCCTCGGCAGGGTTCCAGGTAGAATCCTAACCTCGAGAAAAAATCTAAAAATTACAAAAGAGCATGGACAGATAGATAAATTTTTTAACACTCCAGTTCTTTTAATGTACCATCCTTCCTATCTATTAAGAAATAGAGGCGGTAAAAGAATGCGGGAGTTTAGAAATGACCTTAATAAATTAAAAAAATATATAGGTAAATAAGATGAATACAATCAATGAACGTTATACAATTAAGAATAAACTCGGTGAATCAGACCACAGCGCAGTTTATAAAGGACATGACAAAATAAAAGATCAAACAGTTGCCATCAAATTTCTGAAGAAAAATGTAAAGTTTAAAACAGCTCTAAAACTTTTTCAAAAGGAATATCTCGTTAACAAATCCCTGCAGCACCCAAACATCCGTAAAGCTTTATATTATGAAAAAATAGAAAAAATTGATGGGCAAAATGTTTCATCAGAACAATATGTTCAAATCCTTAACTTTATAAAAAAACCTTTAAAGGATATTAATAACCGCGAAAAAAAAGAAAAAATAAAACATTTTAATCAAATAATAAATGCAATGCAGTTTATATACAAAAACAAAAAACATCATGGAGATATTAAACCCAACAATATACTTCTGGATAAAAATAACAATATAAAACTGTCCGATATAAGTCCCTTTTTTGCGATTGAAAGAAAAGAAATCGAAGATGTAAAACAGCTCTGTTCAATATTTAACATGGAAAATTTAGATATAAACGAAAATCTTAATTCCATAACAGATTTTTTTGATCTTGAATATTTTGATACAAAAAGACACTTAAAAATCCTGTACAAACACCTAGAACAATCAAGAATTCCAATTAATTTAACATTGAAACAAAAAATAATTGATGAAATTACTGAAGCCAGCAAATTTATAAATTTCTATAATTTTGAATGTTTAAAAAACTCAAAAAAAATCTCAAAGGGGATTATACCCTATTTTGAAATCCAGAACTATTACTATGTAAATATCTCTAATCTAAACAAAAATGACAGTTTCAATCTTATGAATGTATTAATTGAAAAAATTAAGGGCTTAAATACAAGCAAAAGCATATTAAATAAATACAGAAATCAACTATCACAAATATCAGATTTAATCGATGAGCAAAAATCCAAAGATAGAAAATACAAAAACAAGGTTCTTGAAGAAACTTCAATAAAACTTATAACCGAAATATCCTCCACCTATCCAATAGTTTTATGGATTGAAAACTATCATGATCTGGATCAATACAGCAAAAATATAATCAATAAAATATATAATGACATTGACAGAGAATTTGTTCAAATTATTACAAATTCGGATAAAAAGCTTGATAATGTTTTGTTTTATAATATTGAAGCCGGATTACTTTCCTTCAAACAATTCAGAGAGATCTTTGAATATTATTTTTATCATACTCCATTTTCCAAAAAAACACTTTCAGAAGTTTTCTACTATACAAATGGAGAGATCAAACATCTAACAAATTTTCTTTCAAAAATAAAAAAAGAAAATGCATTGGAATATGAGGATTTAAATATTAGACTAAAACATGATACGAAAAAATATCTCCCTTTTTTAAACAAAATTGATAAAACCATCAGTAATTTAACGGCGAAAGAAAAACAGGTTTTGAATATTATTAAATTATTTAATAACCACTACAATTCTTATTTTCTAAGTAACTGTTCGGAAGAATTTAAAAGAAGATTTAAAAAACTAGTAGATAAGAATACAGTCATAAAAAAAGATAGCTATTACAGAATAAGGCACAACTATTTGCTATCCAAAATTAAACCTTCAGCTCAAAACAAATTCTTTAAAAACCATCTATCTTTGCTGGAGAAGAAATTCTCACCACAGGGCCGTTATATTAAAATATATCAAAAAATCCAGTTTATCCTCGGTAATTATACAGAAAGCTTTAATAAAATAATAAATTATTACAAACAATTAAGAAGAAACAATCAAAACTTCGAAAATAAATTATTTTTTAATATAATAAAAAAATTTAAAAATCGAGAGGAAAATCTGAATAAAAACCAGGTTTTTGACCTAAACTGGGCACTATACAATCTTGATTTGGATAAAATTCTTGATTCTGATAAATTAATTGAGAAAATGGAGAAAACCTATACATCTAAGGAACAAAAGTTTAAATATCTCTCAAACTATATTACAGAAAATGAAAACATTGACTGGCAAAATTTACAGAAATATTTCAGATATTTAAAAAAGGAAGAGTATATAACAAACAAAAAATATGCTTTTCTGCCAATTTCTATAATGAGCAAAGTTCTAGATCTGGGAAAATATAAAAAGGCACTTAAACTTTATAAAAAACATTTTAAACCGCATTATAAAAAGCTAAAACCCAAACAAAAATTTAATTTAAACAGTATATTATACAATATTTATCTTGATATGGAAAATATTGAACGGGCAGAAAAAATAAGTCAAAACATGCTTGAATATGTCAAAAACAATTCAGATAAACTTTCCCTTGATAACAAATTCCAGGCGCTTAATAAATATGCAATAATACTGAGAAGGAAACAAAAATTTAAAAAGGCTCTTACATACTACCATAAATGTCGTGATATTGCTGAAGAATTAAACAATCATAACTATCTAGCTACAGTAAATGTCAATCTGGGTGTAGTTTATTTCTATATAAATAAACCTGAAAAAATGGAAAAACATATGCGTAAAGCTCTAAATTCATCAATCAAAATTAAATCATACCATGCTATTTTTATAACAATCGGAAATTTGATGGAATATTACAGGAACCAGTACGATTTTTCTTCAATCGAAGAGCTTCTTGAAATCGCCCAAAAACACATTGATAACTTATCCTCCAGGGCTCACAAATCCAGATTTCTAATTGCTAAAATTGATTATCTTTTGTTTTTCGAAAAAATCAATAAAGTTGAAAAAAATTTTAATAAAATTGAAGAGTATTACAGAAAACAAAATAAAAAATTAGCTTCCAGCTTTGTATATCACATACAGATGGTTAAATATAAATATCTAAAATCAGAAAATTGGCAGACTTATATACAAAAAATATTAACAAATAAAGATATTGCCTCCACCCAAAAGGGGAAATATCTCTTTTTATCAAACCTGGCAATGCTGTTTTTTGAAATGGGAAAATTTGAAATAGCAAAAAGGTTTCTTAAAAAAATCCGGTATAATTACACCGACCAGTTTGAAAAGGATGAGCGTATTAATAAGCAATTGCTAAACTTGCTATTCTGGTTTTTTGACCTTAAAGATTTTACCCACAAACATTTTAAAGTTTCTCAAATTAAATACTCCCAGGTACGACTCTACTACTATTTTATATTTCTTCACAAATATACTCAGAGCGATATTCACTACTACGAAAACTACCTAAATTATGTTTTGATGTTGCAGAAGATACTGTCAAATATACCTAAAAAATATAAAGAAGAAACAACAAACATCTATCAAAAATTTATAAAATTCATAAAGACCAAATCCAGTTATGAAAGTGTTTTGGACATAAAAACAAACACCCTTATCGAAAAATATAAAAACAAAGCCCACAAAAAAATAACAGCTATACAGCAGGAGTTTTTCAAAAATGCAGTCTATAAAAAATTTGTAGATAAAGATGAAATTATTAAAAATTTCATTAATGAAACGCTGGTAATTACGCAGATGAAAAGAGGAATCTATTACGAATATAGTCTTGAAAACGGCTGGGAAAAAATAAAAGAAATCTATGATAGCAATTATTATGAAGAGAATGAAAAAATTAAAAAGGAAATTTTTGATAAAATAATATTGGCACAGAAAGATGGATATAAGGAGTGGCAGTCTTTAAAACCCAAGGAAAATCAGCTATCCTACGCAATAGCAATACCAATAATTGATATAAATGTATCCCGAAAAATTGACAGAGATAAGTTTGAAAGCAGTTCAACTCCCTCCTCCAACATAATGAATATAAGAGGTGTTTTCTACTTTGATACAAAGCTGAATATAATGATTCCACAAAAAAAAGATATAAATTATCTTTATTATTTAAGAGAATTTACCAATATCTCATTTTACAATTTTCATTTAATTAATTCGGCTCTTAAGGATGATTTAACAGATTTATATACCAGAGAGAACTGGATAGCCTTAACTAAAAGTTTAATTGAACATGTAAAAGCACAGAATAAATACCTAGGTATTATAATGATTGATATTGATGATTTTAAACTCATAAATGACAAATACGGTCATCCCGAAGGTGATAAAGTTTTAAAAAGAATTTCAACTATTTTTAAGACAAATTTGAGAAATATGGATACAGCCGGACGATACGGCGGCGAGGAATTTATTTTTTCAATTATCACCGATAGCATAAAAAGTATTAAAACTGTTTCCTCCAGAATAAGGGAAAAAATAGAAGAAGCAAATATCGTATCGGAAAACAATATCACTGTGAGCCTTGGAGTTTCAATTTATCCCGATGAGGGAAAATTTCTGGAAGAAATTATAGAAAAGGCTGACCAGGCACTGCTTCATGCAAAAAATACAGGTAAAAACAAAGTAGTTTTCTGGAAGAATATAAAAAACAAAAAACTGGAAAAATCCTATGTTACCCAAAAAATAATTAGGGATCCTGTACGAGAAGAAAATAAGTTTGATCTGATTATCCAGCTTATTGAATCTATTGATAGACCTTTCTCCCTTAAGAAAATGTTAAAAAAAATTAATAAAGCTTTCTATGATAATATCGGCAACCTATCAGTAATGACTATAATCGATAAAAAGAACAAAACCATTTTCTCTGATAATTCCTTCAAAAATAGTTTCGATGGTGAATATCCTCAAAACCTTAATACAAACACCTATCTTTTAGCAAAAAAATCTATAAAAAAGAATAATATCACTGTTGGTATATATCTTATAGAAAAAAATAGCTTTAGTGATTTTGAAATAAACCCTCAATTTTATAAATTTATTGGCAAGTTACTAATTGAAAAAATTATTCTTTATTACTTAAAATCAAACTAAAACCAATCTTTCTTTTTAAAGATATAAATCATAATTAGAGTAACTCCTATCATTACTGCCCAAACAGCAGGATAGCTGTACTTCCAATCAAGCTCCGGCATAAATTTGAAGTTCATACCGTAAACCCCTGCAATAAAAGTCAATGGAATAAAAATCGTTCCAACAATTGTAAGAAACTGCATAACCTGATTCATTTTATTGCTAACACTTGACATATATAGATCAATTTGGCCTGATACTACATCCCTAAATGACTCCACTATATCTATTATTTGTATAACATGGTCGTATAAATCCCTATAATAAAGCATCATGTTATCATCAAATATTTCATAATCCCCTCTTAAGATTTTATTTAGAATGTCTCTTAAGGGCCAGATAGATTTTCTGATCATTATTAAATCTTTTTTAGTATCATATAATCCTTCTAAATGTTCAGGTTCTGGGTCTGATACAATAATATCTTCAATATGTTCCAGAATATCATCAATTTTCTCCAAAACAAGAAAACTATGATCTATCAGTAAATCCTTTAAGGCATAAAAAAGGTATGTAATATCATACTTCCGGATATTACCCTTTTCATTGGAAACTCTATTTAATATTGGATTATAAAATTCTATATCTTCATCTTGAAAACTAATCAACACATTTTCTTTTAAAATCATATTTAATTCTTTGTTGGTAAAACTTGAATCTTTTTCTGAGAACTGAATAAACTTCATAACCATAAATAAATACTGATCCCAGTTTTCAATTTTTGACCTTTGGTTGTTGCTAATAATATCCTCAATAACCAGATCATGTAAATTAAATATTTGACTTAAATTATTAATTAAAGTAATATCCGAGGTGGAATTTATATGAATCCAATAGTTATACTTTTCTTCATATTCAATTGATTTTAAATTATCGATATCAACATTTTTTTTAACTTTATACTCTTTTTTATTATATGTAATAAAAGTAATATCACCTTTTTTCCATTCTTTTTCTTCATCAGGTTTAGGCCTTTCTTTATAACCCGGGGGTTCATACAAATTTCTATTCTTTTTAAAAAATTTAAACATAAAAACCCTCCTTTACTACAGTATTTAATTTTATTATATGAATAAATTAAAGAATTTAAATAGTATTTTTGTAAGTTTATTTTTTAGAAAATAGATAATAGATATCAATTCAGTGCCTCTTCAACTATCAAATTACAGTGCTCTTCTAAAGTATCAATAAAGTTAAATTTGCTAAAATAACTATTTTTTTTAATCATTAATTGAAGTTCTGTACACGCCAGTATTATGTTTTTTATAGAATTATTTTCAAAATATTTCAATATTTCTTTAAATTTGAGCTCATTTTTTTCTGTAATTTTAGACTTAACTAAATTTTTAAATATAATCTCATCAAGTATTTTTACATTTTTATCATCAGGTTTTATTATATCAACGGCATACCTTCTTTTTATCCTGTCTGCAATAAAACTCCCATTTATGGTATATGAAGTACCCAGAATTCCGGCTTTATCCAAGCCTTTAAGTTCATATTTTAAACCATCAACTATATGATAAAGCGGTGTTGATAAATTAGTTTCCAATTTATTATATATTTTATGTATGGTATTAGAAGCTATTACAATAAAATCAACTTCTGTCTTCTCCAAAAAACGAGCTGCTTTATAAATTTTTTCATAAACATCCTGCCATCTATCCCTTTTTTGAAGTTTCTCGATTACACCAAAATTTAATGAATACAGAACAATCTTAGCGTAATTATTATCTCCTAACTTTTTATTGATCTTCTGGTTAATTTTTTGATAATACTTTTTTGAAGATTCCCAGCTTAATCCGCCTATAATACCAATTTTTTTCATTATTTTTCAAAATCCTTATACAGCATACTTGCCTTTATACTGTCACTGTTCTGGTATTTGTCACTTGTATATTTATCGTAATCTCCTTCAATTGTATGATAGTAAATCTGACAAATTTCCACATCGGGATATATTTTAACAGGTTGTACACAAAAAATCTCCAGTGTCCAGTAGCCACTGAATCCCACATCCCCAAATCCTGCTGTAACATGGATAAAAAGCCCCAATCTTCCAATTGATGACCTCCCCTCCAACATGGGGACATATTTATCTGTTGAAGTAAACTCCCTGGTTCTTCCAAGATACAATCTTCCTGGTTTTAAAACCAACCCATCCTCCGGAATAGTAGTTTTAATAATATTGTTTTTCTTTTTCATATCCAGTTGATTATTTTCATAGTAAGCTATTTTATTGTGTAATCTTAGATTATAGCTATTTGGATTAAGCTGTGTTTCATCAAAGGGATCAATAACCAGTCCACTGCCTAGTTCCTTTTTTATTTCTTTTCCCGACAAAATCATTTAACCATCCTTCATTAATATTTATAGCCCTTCATTTCCTGAGAGGAATATTCCACCCCTAACCCCATAACTATTCTATTAACAAAATTAAAATAGCTAATAATCATATTTATATTCAAAATATTTTCGTCACTAAATCCGGCCTTTTTTAAATTTTCTATCATTTTTTCATTAATTTCATCCGGATTTTTTGTTAATTTTTCTGCATATTCAAGCATGGTTTTATTTTTTTCAGTCAACTCAAGATTATTAAAATCTTCAATAAAACTAGATAACTTTTCTTTATCATCCCAGTAATAATTTAGAGCTTCTTTATGATGATTAATACAGTATGGACATTTATTTATAGATGATACAACCACCGCAATCATCTCTCTTTGCTCTCTTTTCAATCCAGAATCACTGAACATAATATTTAAATATAAATCCATATGATTCCTTAAAGATTCCGGATTTAAGCTATGGATTTTATGAATGTTTGCAATTTTCCCCCTCGATTTCTTTATTTGCTTATAATATTTTTTTAATTTACCTTCCGCCTCATTTTCACTTAATGTTTTTATCCAAGCCATAATTTACCCTTTCTTTCAATATTTAAATATACATTGACATTACCTCTATATCTTCTCTAAGTTTCCATCCTACAGAGTCCCAGAATTTTTTCCCCAGCTCATTGTTTTTAAAAATAAAAACATGGCACTTTTCTATTCCTTCTTTTTTTAACTTTTTTATTGATTGATTTACCAAATTTTTTGCTATTCCTTTTCTTCTAAAATCGGGATGTACTGCTAAATGATACAGATAGCCCCTCCTGCCATCGTGACCGGCAAGTAGACTTCCAACAAGCTTGTCGTCCTTAAAGGCAGCAAAGCTAAAACCGGCATTTCTCTTGAGGTATTTTTTAATGTTTTTCCGATTATCAGCACTGCTTAAACCCATACCTTCCATCTTTTTCCACAGATTAAATAGATCATCGTACATATCTATTTTGATTGGTTTTAACTTTATATTCATTAGCACACCTTTCTTTATATTTATTCATTCGCGTAGAATTTTCTTATCATCAATAATTTCACTAAATTTTTCAGTCCATTTATTAATATCGCCCACAAGCCATGCCGCTGAATCTTTTTCCTTCGATTCGGCAACATAATTTATTTTT
>CAZMFS010000054.1:0-9336 GCA_964565585.1 uncultured bacterium | reverse complement strand
AAATTGATTAATGCTTTTTTAAAAAGCATTAGAAATATAATAAATATCAAAAATAGAAAAATATTTGTATTTTTGATTATTTATTATTTAGAGATTTCAAAAAGAATGAAATCTAATCCATTTTTATATAATTGGGTTACTTCAGTGGATAACGTATGATCCGCGTTAATAATAAAATTTCAATTTTATTATTATCTGCGTTCCATCACTTACTTTATTGAATATTAATGAATATTATAAAATTATCTATTTAAATTTTAATATATTTACTTATAAAATCATGTAGTTATAAAGTAAGTGCTGGACCGTGTCAAATTTGATTTTCGTTCAAAGGAATAAGCTTTAAGTATTTTCTTAATCTTAGTCTTAATCTTAATCTAAAAATCGCGTAAGCGATTTTAAAAACCTTGATTCTTTTTGAGCTTTTACTTATTATCAAATAGAAATTATGAATTATTTATCCAAATTGATTATTAATTTATTAAATAATAGAGGGAAAAAACAGCATGTAGAGGAACCCGAAAACATTCTTATACTTACCTATGATAAAATTGGGGATATGGTCTTAACCACCCCCATGTTTAGAATATTAAAAGAAAATTATCCCGATGTTAATATCGATGTTTTTGCAAGCAGCAGAAATAAGGATATTATAAAATACAACCCGAACACAAGAAATATTTATGAGTTTAATAACGAAGATAAATCGACAGTTTTAAAAAATATTAAAGCAGTATTAAGGGCAAGAAAAACAAAATATGATTATATAATCGACTGCTGGAGAAAGATATCTTTATTTCAGTTTTTAAAACTAAAGTTTCTAAGGGCTAAAATCAAAATTACCCCCTACAAGCTTAATTATTTTGAGAAAATTACCGGCTATAAAACTAAAGAATTAAACATATATGATAGAATCCATGGAAATAGAAAAAACAAACATTTTTCAAAATATTTTGTAGATCTTTTGGACGATTTGAATAAAAATAATATCAACAATACTTCATATGATTTCTATCACAATTCTATGGGAAAAAACAAGGCGAAAAACCTTTTGTCAAAAATCGACACCAAAAATATTGTAGTTTTTAATACTGATTCCAGGACTGACGAAAGGTCGATGGATTTTAAAGATATTAAATATATTGTAGATAAGATGTTGAATAACAAAAGTGTTTCAATCATCCTGCTTGCACGGAAAAATAGATTAAAAAAACTTAGGAAAAATGAAGATTTAAAATATGATCGTCTTTTTTTCTGCTATCCTTTAGAAAATATTCTTGAAATCGGACCGGTTTTTGAAAAAACTGATATTTTAATTTCCCCGGATACTTCCTTTATTCATATTGCATGTGCATTTGAAATAAAAATTGTAGGTATATATTCAAGCAATAAAGGAAATTACACAAGATTCAAACCGATAACGGATAATTACCGGGTTGTTTTTTCAAAGAATGATAAGATGAACAGCATTGAAAATTTTAATCCCGATGAAGTTATAAGATTTTCTTCAGAATTTCTGGATTAGTTTTACTAAAATTATATAAAACTTTTTATATAATTTCTTTATAATGCTTTTAATATTTGATATTTTAAATTTTATTGGTAATATTAGTATAGTGTAATTAATAAACAGTTTTTTAAAGGAAAGTGAGAATATGAAACCAAAAGATAAAGTTCTTGGTATAATTGGGGGAATGGGATCAATTGCTTCTACAAATTTTCTTAAAGAGCTTATGTCTCAAACTCCCGCACAAAATGACCAGGAATATATTGAAATTATACTTCATAATAATTCAAAGATACCGGATAGAACCGAAGCAATACTTCATAACGGAGAATCTCCGGTAAAAGAACTGAAAAGATCTGCTAAAATACTTGAAAACACGGGGGCGGATTACATTCTCTTTGAATGCATAACTGCGCATCATTTCGCGGGGGAAGTGACTAAAGAGCTTAAAGATGCAAAGTTTTTAAACATGATTGATGTTACAGTAGATAGGATCAAAAAGGAATATGGAGATTTGAAAAATATCGGAATACTGGCAACCACCGGAGCCATTGATTCGGGTCTGTGGCAGAAAAGTTTAAAAAAACACAGCTTAAATCCCGTTTTAATGGATAGAGAAATACATGAAGAAGAATTTATGAAATCAATTTATGATAAAGAAGGTATAAAAAATAATTTCATTACTGATAGAAATAGGGATAAGATGCTTAAATGCGTGGAAAATTTAAAACAGAAGGGTGCCGAAGCGGTAATTGCCGGCTGCACAGAGGTACCTCTAATACTGAATCAAAAAGATATTGATCTACCTTTAATAGATCCACCGGAAATAATGATCGAAAAGATTATTAATATATTTTATTTCAGCTAAAAATCGCTGACGCAATTTTCAGATTAAGACTAAGATTGAGATTAAGCTTTTGGGAAAGGGTTTGAGATAGTTTAAAAATTCCAGGAATTTTTAGTGTTAGTAATTCGCTGTCGTGTTCGTAAAAAAATCGCTAGTGCGAATTTTAGTAACAGTAGGAAATCTTTAGAAGTTCTACCACGTGACGCGTAACGCGTAAAGAGAAAAATAGCTGTCATTTTTAGATTATGATTAATAATTAAGCAAAGATTTGAGAAGTTTAAAAATTACATACAAGAAAATTATCTATGATAATTTTCATATCGAACAACTAACTACTAACTACTAATAACGAAAATTTCGATAGAAATTTTAAAATCTTCGGAGGTATTGCATCCAAACCAAAGACATAAGACCGACGACTTAGGACAAAATATAGATAGAGATTTTTCAAAGCTTCGAAGGAATTACATACAAGACTTTCAACTTTCCTCTTTCAATTTTCAATTAAAAAATGGTCATTGCGAGTAAGCGAAGCGAGCGTGGCAATCTCAAGAACTGCTTTGGAATATCATTTAAGTTTTTTTTCTTCAGAGTAATAAGTTTTTAGTTTTATCTGGTTCTAGATCTGGTTCTGGTGCTAAAATCTCGTAAGAGATTTTTAATTTCTTCGAAGGAATTATATTCAAACTTTGTGCATTGTTTTGATGTGCGTTGAAAAATCGCTTTAGCGATTTTTCAATTCCTCGGACATCTTCAATCCTATGATCTGAAAAGCACACTTCCCTTTTCTTTTGTCATCGGCATCTTTATCAACAATCCATAACTGGCAGTTAAATCTATCACATGTTTTATCTCTAAATGGACATTTATCCATAACAAACACCTCCCAAATTTTTCTATTTTATATGATAATACAATTCTTCTAAATTTCCACAGAAATTTTAAAAAAATATATCAAAATAAGGAAAAAACTTTAATTTATCATTTAGTAAACTATAGTATATATATGAGAGAATTTATGAGAGAAGCTCTAAAAGAAGCTTATAAGGCATATAAAAAAGATGAGGTCCCGGTGGGGGCGGTGATTGTCAGAGATGACAGAATTCTTGGAAGAGGGCATAATTTAACAGAATCCCTCCAGGATCCAACTCTTCATGCAGAGATGGTTGCCATAAGAAAAGCAAGCAGATATTTCAAAAGCTGGAGGCTTGAAGGAGCAACACTATATGTCACATTAGAACCCTGCATGATGTGTGCAGGAGCTATTTATCTATCCAGAATTAAAAAGGTAGTCTATGCGGCGAAAGATCCCAAAGCTGGAGTTATTACTTCCAAGGATAACCTGCTTGACAGGGAGTGGCTCAATCACAGACCTGCATTCGAGCAGGGCAAATATTCCAAATTTTCGGGTCAGCTGCTTAAAAGATTTTTCAAAAAACTGAGATAAAAATCTCGTCAGAGATTTTTTACCTTCAAAGGAATATCTTTTAATTAATTAAACAATACTAACTACGAATAACAAAATTTGCTAGTGATTTTAAATTTGACAAACTAATTAAGCAATGTATAATATAAATAAGCAAATACTTAAATAAATGAAGGGAGCATATTATGTGTGATAAGAAGGATAAAGTAAAATGCGATCATCCTGAAAAATTGAAAGGTAAAAAACCATCTGAATGCAGTAAGAAACAGATAATAGAATGTCACGGTAAAGAAGCGCTTAAAAAAGGACATTCCTGTACAGATAGTGACGATGAATAAATAATTTCTATTTTAAAGGGGGGATTCCCCCCGTTTTTTAAAAGGAGCGTGAAAAAAATGAACAAATCTGAAGAGATTATAGCTATTGATGTAAAAAATTTAAGTAAATCATATGGAAACTTGAAAGCAGTGGATAATATTAATTTTCAGGTACCAAAGAATGAGATATTTGGATTTTTAGGACCTAATGGGGCAGGAAAAACTACAACTACAAGAATGCTCACGGGAGTATTCCCGCCAGACTCCGGTGATATTTCGGTTTGTGGGTTTGATATTATAAATAATACATTACAGGCAAAAATGAAAATGGGAGTGGTACCGGAATTAGCTAATGCATATATGGATTTAACGGCTATAGAAAATATATTGTTTATGGCACAGATGTATGGCATTACAGGAAAGAAGGTTAAAAGCAAGGCAAAAAATCTTCTTGATACCTTTGGATTGATAGAAAGAAAGGATAATAAAATCAAACAGTTTTCAAAAGGTATGAAACAGAGGGTTATTATCTGTATGGCTCTTATTAATGAGCCAGAGATATTATTTCTCGATGAACCAACCAGCGGTCTCGATGTTCAGAGCAGAAGATTAATAAGAAAGGAAATCAAGCGTTTAAATAAAGAGGGAACCAGTGTATTTTTAACAACACATAATATTAATGAGGCAAATCAACTTTGTGATAGGATAGCAATTATGAATAAGGGAAAAATTGCAGCTATAGACTCTCCGGAAAATTTAAAAAATGAATTTAAAAAATCACAATCTGTTGAGGTAAGTTTCAAAAATAAAAAGATACCCGATTTAAAAAATCTCGATTCTGTTAATCATGTAGAAAAAAGAGGGGATAAATATAAGTTATATACATCTGATCCATCACTCGTTGTGGAAGAAATAATTGAAATTATAAAAGACAAAGATATAAAAATAAACAGTATACGAACTATTGGACCGGAACTGGAAGAAGTTTTTGTAAGTCTAACCGGAGGTGAAGGAAAATGAATATCAGTGTTATAAAATTAAAGTTTCTTCAGATAGCAGCAGTAACAAAAAAAAATATGAAAATATATTTTAGCGAATCACCTGTATTAATTTATGGTATTTTATTTCCGTTTTTTTTATTTCTGGCATTTTCACTGGGTAAAGGTATTCCAGTTAGAGAACTAGTTCCAGGATTGCTCGGTATAACTTTCTTTTTTACCGGTTCTTCGGTTGGCCCCTTTATAACTCCATGGGAGACAAGGACAAAAACCTTAGAAAGGTTGTTGACTACTCCCGGTTCTATACCGGTTTTAATGTTTGGGGATATAATCTCCGGATTTATTTTCAGTTTAGTAATTTCTATAATGGTAATTTTAGTAGGAACACTAATTCTGGGTGGTGCAGTAACAAATATTATTACTTTAATAATAACAGTTTTGCTTGCTTCTTTATGTTTTGCTTCACTGGGCACAATTTTTTCATCACTGCCTACTGATAAACCTGCAAATGTTATGATGCTTTCTAATTTAGTAAGGCTTCCAATAATTTTTATAAGCGGGGTTTTTATTACACTACCTGAACTACCTGGATGGGGAAAAATCATATCTAGAATTTCTCCTGTTACATATATAACTGATTTAATGAGATTTTCATTTGGACGAGAACATTTTATAAATATTGGATTTGATATAATAATGCTTTGTGTATTTACAGGATTGTTTCTATTTCTGGCAATTTTTCTGCATAAAAAAACACTTATAAAAAGAATTTAAAAAGGTGGATAAATGAAGGATACAGTAAAAAAATTAAAAGCAATTGCGGATAAAAATAGATTTAAGATAGTAAAAATATTATTAAAAAATAGCTACTGCGTAAGGGGGCTGTCAAATATTTTAGACATATCTGAATCTGCAGTTTCCCAGCATTTAAAAATACTTCGCGAAGCAGATATTGTAGTGGGAGAGAAAGAGGGTTATTTCGTTCATTACAGGGTAAAAAAAGAAAATATAAAATCAATTGCAGAAGCTATTAAAGGGATAGTTGAATAAAATCGAAGACGCAATTTTCAGATTAAGACTAAGATTGAGATTAAGCTTTTGGGAAAGGGTTTGAGATAGTTTAAAAATTCCAGGAATTTTTAGTGTTAGTAATTCGTTGTTCGTGTTTGTGAAAAACCCTTATATGGATTTTCGAGATATGATGGTTTGACCTCTGAAGTTTGATAGTAATTTATTATGATTTTAAAAATTATGCAAATTCCGGCCGGAGTGAAACGAAGTGTCGGAATCTTCTTGCATAACATTTAAAGTTTTTATTCAAAAGTTTAATATTTAAACTATTTATTATTTACTTTTTACTATTTACTATGACAAAATCTCGCCAGAAATTTATTAGTTGACACCTCAACTATTATTGCTACAATTAATTCCGTTGACAAATCAACCATATGGAGGAGTTATGTATAAAGAACCTATAGGGAAATATTTGAGTATAACCAAGAGAGCTCATTCAATGCTTCTTCAAAAAAAATTGAAATCTTATGATATAGGTACAGGAGAGCTTTTTATTCTGATAGCACTCTATAAAGAAGACGGTATATGTCAGCAAACTCTCTGTGAACATTATAAAATAAATAAAGCAGCAGTTGGTAGAGCCGTTAATAGGTTAAAAGAAAAAGATTATATAATTAAAAAGACCGATGAAGAGGATAAAAGAAAAAGGATTCTATATCTTACCGATAAAGCAATAAATATGAAATCTGAATTTAAAAAGGTATTAAATTCTGCTGAAGAAATTGTTAGAAAAGATTTAACAAAAGATGAGATTGATGAATTTTTGAGAATCTCCAAAAAAATAAGCAAAAATTTACATGATAAAATTGATTGAAAACTGATATTTGGGAGGAATAATTAAAAAATGGCAATTGTAAAAAAATCGGAAAGACTGGGTAAAGAAAAAATTGGAAAATTACTAATCAAATTATCTATACCTGCAATTGTAGGTATGGTTATCCAATCACTTTATAATATAATTGATACAATTTATGTGGGGAAATTAAGTACCGATGCACTTTCTGCACTTTCCTTAGCTTTTCCAATACAGATGGTAATTATTTCTCTTGGAGTAGGCACAGGAGTTGGGGCAAGTTCTCTGATTTCAAGACTTTTGGGTGCAGGGAATAAAGAGAGAGCAGAAAATGCCGCCGAACATGTCTTTTTTATTGCAATAATATTTGGTATAGCAACTGCAATTGTTGGAGCATTCTTTGCTGAGGATATACTTCGCTTATTTACTGAAAGTGAGAAGTTAATAGGCCTAACAATGCAGTATATTCCGGTAATCATGATGGGTTCAATTGCTGTTTATATACCTGCTACCTTTAACTATATATTAAGGGGAGAAGGAAACACAGTCGTTCCAATGATTACAATGATAATTGGAGCAGTTACTAATATTATTTTAGATCCATTTTTAATTTTCGGCATATGGATTTTTCCCAAAATGGGTATAGCAGGAGCAGCTTATGCTACTATAATTGCACGGCTATTAGGGGGAATATTCATAACCAAAGTTTTATTAAGTAATAAGAATGAACTAACTCTAAGATTAAGATATTTCAAGCCCGATTTTAAAATATTAAAAGAGATATATGAAGTCGGCATACCCGCAATGGCAAACAGACTGTTATTTAGTGTTGCTTTGGCTTTAATAAATAAAATACTGGGCACCTTTAATACAACTGCAATAGGAGTTATGGGAGTAATTTTCAGGCTTCAGTCATTTTTTCTGATGGCGATTTTCGGTTTGAATCAGGGGTATCTTCCAATTGTAGGATATAATTACGGGCATAAAAACCCGGAAAGAATGAAAAAAACTATTAAACTTGGAGGATTGACGGCCCTTTCCTTCGGCACATTTGGATTTTTATTATTTTTTGTATTTCCCGAAACTATGCTAAGCATATTTAATAAAAATCCGGAATTTTTGCGGATAGGTGTAAGTGCGTTTAAAAGGGTTAGTTTTTCATACATGTTTTTATCCCTAAATATTATTGGAGTAGCAACTTTTCAGGCAATGGGAAGGGGTTTCCCGAGTTTTGCACTTACAGTATTGAGGCAGATGATTCTTCTTGTACCGGGGCTCTATATTCTGGGAAACACATTTGGTCTTAATAATGCATGGCTTGCATTCCCGATAGCTGAATCAGTTACCTTTACTATAACAGCTACATGGCTATATCACTGTATTAAAAAAGAAGTTAAATATCTCTATGATTCTAAAGGTTTGGAAACTACGTAAAAATTGATATCGGGATATTTAGTAACAGTAGGAAATCCTTAGAAGTTCTACCCCGTGACGCGTAACGCTTGCCGAAAAAAATATCACTATTTTTTTTAGATTATGACTAATAATTAAGCAAGGATTTAAGCTATTTACTATTTACTTTTTACTATTAACTTAAAATCATGAAATGATTTTTTAAACAACAGCGAATTAACCCAAATTCGTACTAATTTGTAAAAAAGTCTTTGAAGTAAAGATATAAAATTATATATTAGACATGATTATATATAATTTTTCTTTGTGAAAGGAAAAAATACCATCGATGTAACTCATAAGAGATAGTTTCAAATTAGACAGGATTTTTCTAAAAAAGTCCATGTAGTTTATAATAAAAGATTACCAAGCAGAACTGGATTAAAAGGATTGACAGGATTATAAGTTTAATCATTGAAGCAACCCAATTATATGAAAAGAGATTAGATTTTAGAATTTTCTAAAATCTAAAATTAATAAAAATGCAAAAATGAAAATACATTTTCCTTTTTGATTTTTATTATATTTCTAATGCTTTTTTAAAAGCATTAATCTATTTTTATATAATTTTTTAAGAGTTTAAAAAAACTATTATTAATAGCAACAAGCTTAATTTTATATGCCTTTATGAGATACACCAATGGAACAACTAGTAATCCTGTTAATCTTGTTAATCCGGTTATTCGTGGGCTTAGGTGATTTCAATTCTACATGGTAGTCTTTTGAAAGAATCCTGTCTAATTATATAAATGAAAATTATCCGATTAATTTTTATATCGAACAACGAATTACTAACTACTAATAACGAAAATTTTGATAGAAATTTTAAAATCTTCGGAGGAATAAGATTTTATAACTGTCAATTGTCAATTCAGACTGTAAAGAAATAAGTGTCTTAATATAGGATATTTAGTAAAATATT
>CAZMFS010000053.1:0-9340 GCA_964565585.1 uncultured bacterium | reverse complement strand
CAGCAATTTTATATTTCTAAATCCCAAGTATTCCGATTATCAAACAAATATTACAGTAATATTGAAAAATGGAACGGTTAAGGATCTTATAATAAGAGGAATAAAAGCCGAAATAAAAAGAAGAAGAAAATACAATATCAATAAACAGATAAATTATAAAAGACTTTATAATTTTTCAGAAAAGAAAAAACAAAAAAAATCAATAGATCTAAAAAAGAATAATAAAAATTCTAAAAAATCAGAAAACAAATACAAAAAAAATAAAAATTATAAAATATATAAAAATAAAAAATTTCTTAAAAAATATGGAAATCAATTAAATGAAAGCAAATATTCTATAGTAAAATCATCAATTTATTTAACTGCAATGGAAGTCATAAGAGAAAATAATCTAATCTATATTACGATAAGAATAAAAAATGAAAGCTCCAATGAATATCAAATATTAAACAGTAAAAATAATCCGGAACTATATTTAAGAAAATATAATTACGGACTTCTTAAATTATCAAAAAATACTACAAGTAACATCCCGGTTAAAGATAAAATAGTAGCTGTGCTTCTTCCTGATAAGCACAGAATAAATTCAGGAAATAAAGGCTATATAATTTATGTTATCAAACAATTCGGGATAAGTAGTAATAATTTCATAAGAGCAGAAATTATAGAAAAGAACGGAAACAGGGATATAACAATTGAAGCGAAATGGGAATCTTTAAATTAAAATTAATTAACAAGGGGGACAAAATGAAAAAACTTTTAACTATTATTTTAGTGTCTTTATTAATCCTAACAGCTTGCGGTAAAACCACTATCAAGAAAGCAAAAGAAGAATACTACCGTTATAACCACAAAAAAGCGAAAGAAATGTTTAAAAAACTAGCAAAACAGGGTAATTTAGAAGCAAAGTATTATTTAGGTATGTTGTATAAGGAAAGTAATTACATAAAAGAAAATAAACCTAAAAAAGCTGAAAAGCTATTCAAAGAAGTTCTCAATAACTACGACAAAAATACCAACAATCCGTTTATATTAGAAGGGGTTGGGTATCTATTAAGAAAAGGAATAGCAACAGAAGAAAATTATAAAAAATCCGAAAAACATTATGAAAAAGCATATAAAATTCTCAATAATTCAAAAGAAAAACTAAAAAACAATTCAAACTATCAATATTTACTGGCATATATCTATGATACCGGTAGGGGGCCTAAAGAAGGAACTAATTTAATAAAAGCCTTAAAATGGTACAAAAAAACAAGCAAAAATGGAAATATGTATGCAAATAATAATATTGGACATATATATTTATATGGAGGGATGATTAGTAGTAAGATTCTAAAAGATTACAATAAATCAATTAAATATTTTAAAAAAAATGCTAAAAAGGGTGAATATCACTCCCAGAAGAGTTTATATGTTTGTTACATTAAAAAAAGCAAGGCAAGTAATAAAGCTAAAAATCTCAAAAAGGCAAAAAAATGGATTAAGAAAGTTCGTGAAAACAAATATACCCCCAAAGAACTCCAAAGAGAAGCTAAAAGAACATGGGATTATTACAAACTTTGGAACTATTAAACAGAAAGGATAGGCTATGAAATATGTTAAAATAATATTAATTACAGCAGTAATAATATTAATAACAACAGCAAACATTAATGCCTCAGAAATATTTGCCAAAAATACCAAACATTTTTCACTTTCAAGTGATATATCCGGTAAATACAGAATTGGAATAGGGTATGAGCTTAATTACAGCAGTATGATAGAGGTTACAGCAGAATATGATTCTTATAAGAAAACCAAAAACAACATGGAAGAAACCTATACCTTTTATAAAGCAGATGTAGATTATAATTACCTTATAACAAACAAATATAATTTCTTTTTTAATTCCGGGGTAGGACTGTTTTATGAAAATGCAAGATATGAAGATATTAACAATGTTACAGCACAAAAAAACGGATACGGATTAAAAATAAACGGAAGAGTTGATTATCAGCTTCCGTTTTATTCGAGTATGTCGGTATTTCTTCAGGATAATATCAAGTATTATCTAAGAAATACCTATTATGAGGGTTTAAAGAATAATATATTGATAGGGATAAGCTATCATTATTAATATAAAAGCTAATTAACAAGGGGGACAAAATGAAAAAACTTTTAATATTTACGCTATCATTGTTTCTAATATTAGGACTTTTTGCATGCAAAAAAGATCCCACATCACCCGCAGAACAGGAATATGAAAAACCAACAGTAACACTTGATACATCATTTGAAAATCAATCTATAAAAGTAAAAACAGACGGATCAATTACAGTAACTACAAACAACAATGTAGAATATAATGTTGATATAACTGTAGAATACATAAAGGCAAACGGCGTTACTCTTTCTGAAAATGAAGAAGTGGGGACAATAACCGTTAATTCGGATAACTCCAAAACACTAAAAAAAGGATCACTTATCAAAACCATTTCAATAGCATCCCTTGAAAGTGAATCAACAAACACAGTTAAACTTAATATCAAAAAAGCGGGGGAAATAAATTTAACAGTAAAAGTATATAATGATGTTAAGTCGGTTAAAAAAACCAAAAAAATTACAATAAAGAAAAACCTACTGCCAGATATCGATATTAAAACAAGCGTTGATACCGGCCAATATCCCTACAAAGTATCATTCGATTTAAGCGGATCAGTTGATGAAGACGGCTCGATAGAAAAATACTATGTAAAGATTGAAAAAGTATCATCAAGTAGTTCATCAGCTAATAACGACAAAAACATAAAAATTAACAGGAATCTCAAAAATAGCAGAAAGAATATTAATAAAAAAAATGTAGCAGACAATAGGGAAAAGAAAAATACTAATTCAACAAGTGCTAGCTATGACGGATATACAGAAGTATCAACTCAGTTCACCAGGTACTATGAAAATGCCGGCGAGTATGAAATAAATGTAATAGCAGTAGATAATCTTGGCGGAGAAAAAGAAGAAACAAAAAGTTTTATGGTAAGTAATTCAAAACCCACTGCAGTAATAGATGTTGCAACAACGGAAAAAACAGTACCGGCTACTTTTGATTTCTCTGCTTCTAAAAGTTCGGATCAAGAGGGGGAAATTACAAAATATGAATGGGATTTCGGAGACGGAACGACTGCAACTGGAGTTGATGTATCACATACCTATGAAGAAACAGGGAAATATCAGGTACAGCTGACAGTATATGATAACAGCAATTCAACCGGAACAGATACAGTAACACTTACAGTATCCAAAAACAGTAAAGCTCCGGCGGTATCTTATTTTAAATTAAACAATCAGGAAATAGATCCAAACAATACAATAACAGTGTCAGTATCAGAACAGCAAACATTAAAAGTTAATGCAAGTGATGAAAACGGTATATCAAAAATTGAATGGTACAGAAGCAGTGAAAAGATCGGATCAGAAAGCTTATCTACTACCCCGACTGAAACTACAAAGACTTATCCTATTACTTTTTCCAGTACAGGACAGATAAGTGTATCTGTAAAAGTATATGACATTTTTAATAATGTAACCGAAAAAACCGGAAGCATAAATGTAGAACCGAAAGATCCGGTAGCAGAACTTAATATGGTAACGCCAGATACAGAAGACGAACCCATTTATGTTGATACTCACCCATATACAATTGTTGTGAATGCGGACGGTTCAAATGCAAATGGAAGTGGGGGGTCACTTGAATATGATTTCTATTACTGTCAGAATGAAATAGATTCAACAAATATTGGGGATTATATTCATATTCAAACAACAACTACTGCTACCGAAAATGTTAATGTAACATTACCAGAACCGATAACATACACGATTATGGTAAGGGTTAGAAATACAAATTATGATCCAGTATTAAAATCATATGATATAAGACATGTTGAAGTAGCAAACACATCACCTAGTGGTTCACAGGTATCGATGAACGGAAATTCTTTAGCAGAACTGGATACCTTTACAATTCACCCCTATAAAGATATCAATGTAGATGTTTACAACACATCTGATCCAGAAAACGATGAAATTTACTATAAATATGTAATAATGGATAGCAACGATAATATAATAGATGATTGTAACTGGCAGACAACATCACAGTTTATAATAGAAAAGGGAACTCTTCAAAATAACGGAAATAATAAAAAATATACAATTAAAGTGAAAACTAAAGATGAATATGAAACAAACTACAGCAACGAAAAAACCTATTACATACAAACACAGGATAATAACCCAGAAATAGTTTCAGCAGAATTAACATATTCAGCTGATTACATTGTATCGGGACACACGGAAATAAATATCAATGTAACGGATATTAATAAAGATACCCCTGATGAAGTTGTAAAATACATTTATAACTTTGATAACGGTACTGACAGTATAATTGAAAGTCCAAATTCAAGTTATACATACACATATCCCGAGGGAGTATCAGGAACATTTACTCCAAGTGTAAAAGTAGTAACCGGAGCAGATCCAAACGGGGATAATACTTATGATTATACACTTGAATCAGTTGGGTATGATTTACAGAGTATAGATGTAATAACAAATACACCACCTAGCCACGATAATTTTCAAATGAGTTATAC
This sequence comes from uncultured bacterium, assembly GCA_964565585.1. Taxonomy (GTDB): domain Bacteria; phylum Macinerneyibacteriota; class Macinerneyibacteria; order Macinerneyibacteriales; family Macinerneyibacteriaceae; genus Macinerneyibacterium. The sequence continues at coordinate 4,703 of CAZMFS010000053.1, read as the reverse complement.
AAATAGTCCACCGGCACACCCGCCCACAGTAAATATTGACTTTACACCTTATGATCCAGAAGAAAACCAACAGGATCAGTTAAGCTATACATTAAATATAATCAAATTAAATACTTATGATTATGATGATGATAATGTAACTATAAAAACAGTATCGGGGACATGTACTTCAAATACAGCTGAAAACTTTAGTTATGATACTGGAAATTTAGGCATTACTAATGCATATACGGGATACATGAAAACTGAACTGATACTTGATGACGGGAAAACGGAAAAAACATTTACAAGAGAGGAACAAATAGGAAATAAGCTTCATACAATAGATTCTTTAACAGCATCATATGAATATACTGAAAATAAACCTCAGGCTAGTATAACCGGGGGGCAAGTTAAAATAAGTGATAAAAATACAATTGATGATCTTGTAAATGGAAGTGTATATTTTGAGATTTATAAAACTATTGATGAGAATAAAGAAGTTATTGATAGCAAAACAATAGAAATAGATACAAGTAAATCAAATGTAGAAATATCTAACAATCAATTGATTGTTGACTGGGAAGATGGAAGCGGGCCAATAAATGCAAACACTATATATTATATTAAAGCAGAAGTTACAGATAAATTTGGAGAGACGGTAACTGATAGCGAAACATTTATGTATGAAACAACAATGTAACACACTTACTTCTTTCAATCAAGATCTCTGGAAATCCCCTTAAGAGATATATTCCAGAGGTCAAATCTTACCTCCATGTGTTCCCATCTAAATCTAATTTCTTATCCCCCAATACGATAAGGCACATGGAGGTAATCTAAATAATAATAATAACTGTTAAAAATATGAAGAAAACGAACGATAAAGAAATAGTTAATATATGTTGAAAAGATATAATAATATCATCATAATATATATGATAAAAAAGATATAACTATGTTAAATCCATAAATAAAAAAATAACTGATAAATTATAAATGTATTGAGGATTCAAACAATGAAGAAGGAGGCTAAAATGGAAAAGTATAATGCTGATGATTGGATTTGTTTTGATTGTATTGGAGATAAGTTGATGAGAGAGAAGGTAAAAAGTGAAGGAAAGAAACATAAATGTATAAATTGTGAAAACAAAAGATCTTCTTTTAAGTTATCTGAAATAGCTTCTGAGGTAGATAAAGTTTTTAAAAAATATTATGAAAAAATTGAACCTAGAAAACACGATTATTTATTTCCTAGAAGAGGCAGAGATCCGATTAAAATAATAAATGAGGAAATATTAAGGACAAATGACAAGTTATCACATTCTATTGTTAAATATTTTGAAGAAAAAGAAAAGGAAAAAATAAAAACGGGAGGAAATATTTTTTATGATACCCAAAATAACTATAAAAGGAAAAATTCTATTTTTGGAAAACCAACATCTAATACTTATACTCATATGTGGGAAAAATTTGAAAATAAAATAAAATATGAAAAGAGATATTTTTACGACGAAATCAATGAAATACTCAATAAAATATTTAAAAATATCACTGATATAAAGGACGATAAAAATCCAAAACCATGTAAAATTATAAATACTAATGATCATTTTTATAGAGCCAGAACAATTAACGACGTAAATGACTATAAAAAAATCGAAAAAGATATTCCTGAATCGATCTTACCTCCTCCAAATGATATTAACAAAGGGGGCAGAATGAATCCTCCTGGTATTTCATATTTTTATGGAGGTTTATCTGAAGAAGTTTGTGTTACAGAGATGAAACAAAACATTGGGGGATTAGTTGTAATGGGTGAATTTAAAACAACTAAAAAATTAAAATTGTTAGATTTTACCAAAATTGAGAACCACTATCCCGATATTAGCATGTTTAGAAAAGATTTTGAAAATGTTGAAAATCAATGGAGATTTTTGAATAGTTTTCATAATATTATAACAAAACCTATAATGCCTTATGAAAAAGAAATAGAATATATACCTACTCAAGTTGTAGCTGAATATATTTCTGAAAAATTGAATTATGATGGGATTGTTTATTCTTCTTCACTAATGAGTGAAAATTCTAAAGATAAAGAAAAATTTAAAAATATTGTAATTTTTCCTAAAATTAAACAAAAACAAAAAAAAGAGACAAGTAAACAAAAAGAAATTAAACAAAATATAATGATTGATTTTACGGAACAAGATAATTTTAAAATGAAAAATGGATTTGATTTTATAAACTATATAAAAGATAGTTTTAAAGTTTTTAAAATAAATTCAATTAAATATGAATATACTTATGAGGGAGATAATTACCTAAAAAGATTAGTAAATGATAATGAAAAGATTTAAACCTGAATAGGGATCAAATCTTCATATTTATACAAAGATGATAAAAGATTATAAAAACAAGTTTTTTGGGTAATTCTGTTTATAATAAATAAAAAAATGAGTAAATTAAAATTATTCAATATTTAAAATGAAATAAATTCAATTGAAGGGGAGCCAACTACTTTGGAAAAATAACAAGAAGTAAAAAACTACCAAAAAATATTAACAAAAGAAAAACAAAAAAAACGTGAATAAAACACGAAAATACTTGTTTTGAATCTAAATTTAACCTATAATAAAAATAGGCGTGAATAACATACGATAATATGTAAAAACGAGTAAAAACAAAAAAAAAGAGGAAAAATGACTAGAAGTAAAAAATTACCAAAAATTTTAACAAAAGAAGAACAAAAAAAACTACTTGATATATTTAACACTCGATACCCAACTCAACTTAGAAACAAAACTATGATTAAATTAATGTTAGACACAGGGATTAGACTATCAGAAATAGTTAATTTAAAATGGAAAAATATAAACTTAATTAACGGGAAAATAGAAATAATTGAAGGAAAAGGAGCTAAAGATAGAATTCTTTGGGTAAATGAAAAAACATTAGAGGAATTAAAAAAATGGAAAGAAGTACAAACAAAAGAGACTCAAAAGAGAAATATAAATAAATTTCCAAAATATGTATTTACAACTCTTAAAGGGAAAAAAATTATAGGATCTAATATAAGGAATATGCTATATAAATATTCTCAAAAAGCCGGTATAAAAAGAATAAGCCCACATACATTAAGACATACATTTGCAACAGAATTATACCGAAATACAAAAAATATTCGATTAGTGCAAAAAGCTTTAGGGCATAGTGAGTTATCCACAACAATGATATATACACACATAGTTGATGATGAATTGGAAAATGCAATGAAAAAAATGAGATAAAAAAGTATTATGAACTGATAGAAAATTCAAAAACACTACTAATTATCAAAAAAATAGCATAGAAGCAATAAAAGAAAATTAAAGCATAGGTTAACACACAGGGTGGGGGTAATGAACCGGCCTCTAAATCCAAATATGAAGCCGGTATTTTACCCGAATTTTAAAATATTATTTTAGAAGTATTTTTTTTGCTTCTTCGACAATATCAATATTTTCATCAACATTTTTTACCCATAAATAATTCAAATATCTACACAGAGCAAGTGCTTCCATTTCTGTTAAGTTTTTTACTTTTTCTATGAGTTGTTCTTCATCAACATCATATTTATTCCCCTCATACTTTAATGTATCTTCTACTTCGTAAGTAAGCATTTGAGACGGATCCGTTTTAGATAACATTCCCATTCCCCAACCATTGACTGCATCTAACAATTGGGTTATTTAACTTTCATTAAATTTGTTTAATTTTCTCAAGTATAATCTTATCATATTATTTAATTCTTCGACTGCACTTCTTACAGTATAAGAATTTGTTCGGTTACTATACATAAAAAATTCATTTCTTTAAAAATATTTTCATCAATCCTAGTTTCAATTACTTTTGTTGACATAAAGACTCCTTTCCTAAAGTAATAATTAAATTACAGCTTTTATATTTTATATTTTTCCCCAGAAATATTGATGCTTTATTTTGTATATCTTCTAGATCATCTTTTGTAAAAAAAATTAATTCTCTATCATCAATCTTAAAAGATCCTTTTATCAAATCTTCATTTTCAATTTCCGCAATAAAATCTACAGCTGAATTTTCTTTATAAAAATGATTATTAATTAAATCTTCAACATCAATATAAAAAAGATCCATAATTGTCCTCCTTTAACATCTATTTATATTACAGCAAAAAACACTTACAATAACAAGTGCTAAACCTTACAATCCGTAAGGTTTAGCACTTGCGATTTTCATAAATTTTAAAACCGGCTTCAACTGGAATATCTTTTTCTTTGCTTATATTTTCCAATCGAAGCCGGAAGAAGTGATATGGTGGTTGGTTAGCTCTCGAAAATATTCTTAAAAGCTTTTTCTAAATTCCCGTGTAATACTTTTATTTTCCCTTTCTTTTTAGCTATATAGAAATCTTCTTTTTTTAGCTTTATAGGAAACTGTTGGGAATAGAAAAATTTTAAACTGCCAGTAATTTTTTTATTAAAATCAATTTCTGGTATTTCATCAAATTTAATAACTACCCTTGCATCAAATCCTTGCTCTAATTCTGATTTAATTTTTTTCTCAAGCAATTTATCTTGTTTTTCTTTTATATTTGATAACTTATTTAATATCTTCTTGTTGTGCTTATCTACTTTTTTCCCTTTTTCTTTTATTTTTTTTATTTTTTCCTGTTTTTTCGCTATAACTTTTTTTGCTTTATGTAT
>CAZMFS010000052.1:0-9341 GCA_964565585.1 uncultured bacterium | reverse complement strand
TACCACCACCGATAAATCATCTACTATTTCTTTGTTATTAAAGGTGTCAATAATTTGCTGTTCTTCTTGTTCGCTTAAAACGGTTTTTTGATTTTTGCCCTCTTTTACCTTGGTGCCCAAATTGGAGGCGTCTATTAACACCACCTCTTCTTTATTGCTTTTATCCAAGAATACTATAGAAATTCTAACAGAAAAGTTAAAAAAAATGATTAAGGAACTTATCAGGGATGAAAATGAAGAAGGAGAAGAGATCGAAAAAGATATTTTAAATAAAATTGATAGAATAAAAGATAATTTAGAAAACATTAAAGTAGATAAAAACTCAAGGATAGATAAATATAGAAAATTATTATTGACAAAGGTTGATGAACTAGGAATTTCTGATATAATTGATGAAGATAGGATGTATAAGGAAATTTCTTATTTTGCAGAGAAGATAGATATAAATGAGGAATTAGTTAGAATTGAAACACATATAAATAGATTAGAAAAATTGATAAAAAGTAAAAAAGTGGAAAAGGGAAAAAAAATTAAATTTTATACACAGGAGATGTTTAGAGAAATTAATACTGTAGGAGCTAAAATTAAGGATGCTGATATTTCACATCATGTTGTGAACATTAAGGATTTGATAGGAAAAATAAAAGAGCAAAGTTTTAATGTTTGGTAGTTTAAAAAAGAAAGGGAGGAATGTTATGGCTGAATTATTAAATATTGGTTTTAAAAATGCAGTTCCAAAAGATAAGGTAGTTGCAATTTTGGCACCATCATCTGCACCAATGAAAAGATTAAAAGAAGGAGCAAAAGAAAAGGGAAAATTAATAGATGCTACTCAGGGTAAGAAAACCAGAGCTTTGATAGTTACAGATAACAATCATGTTGTTCTATCAGCTATTCAATCTGAAACATTGATCCAGAGATATGAAAGAGACATTGAAGACGAGTGATAATAAAAATGTACTTTTAGTTCTCTCAGCTCCTTCTGGAGCTGGGAAAACTACTATTGCCAGAAGGTTGCTTCAGAAAAATAAAAATTATTCTTTATCGATTTCCTGTACCACCCGTTTACCACGGGATAATGAAAAAGATGGATTGGATTATTACTTTTTGGATGAAGAAAAGTTCTTTAAAAAAGTTGATAGCGGGAATATGCTTGAATGGGCTGAAGTTCACAACAATTACTATGGCACCCCTGTTTCGGAAGTAGAGAGATTAAAGAAAAAGGGTGAAGATATTATTTTTGATATAGATATACAGGGGGGAATGAATATTAAAGAAAAGTACCCCAAATCAGCTGTTCTGGTATTTATTCTTACCTCAACTAAAGAAGAATTACAAAAAAGGTTAGAAAATAGAGGTACAGAATCTCCTAAGAATATTGAAAAAAGATTGAAAAATGCCCAAAAAGAAGTTAATATAGCAATGAGGAACTATGATTACTTTGTTGTAAATAATAGAATTGAGCAGGCGGTTGAAGATATTGAATGTATAGTTTCCTCTCACAAGAAGAAATATCATTTTCAAAAGGAGGTATTTGAAAAATGGAAGAAATAAGTATGGAAAAATTCATTGAAGCAACTGGAAGTATTTATGCGAGCACAGTACTTGCTTTTAAAAGAGCTAAACAGCTCGGTGATGAAGGTTATAAGCCAACTATTGAGGCAGAAGATGAAAAAGTTACTACTATAGCTATTAGAGAAGTTGCTGAAAAAAAGGTAGTACCAGGTAAAGGTCAGAAAATTAAAGTTGAAGATTCAGAGTAATTTCTAAGTTATTTCAGGAGAATTGATGAAAGAACTTGCGATTTTTGGTTCAACAGGTTCTATAGGTACTTCTGCACTCTCTGTTATTGAAAATAGTGAAAAGATAAAATTAAAAACCCTGGTTTTTGGTAAAAATCTGAAACTTGCAGAGAAGCAAATAGAAAAGCATAAACCCGAATATGTTGGATGTATAGATGAGAAAAATGCAAAATTATTATTTAATAAATATAGCTTTATTAAAAGTTATTCATTTGGCAATGAGATAAAATATCTGGCAAAAGATATATATCATGACATATTTTTATCTGCAATTTCTGGAAGTGATGGCCTGGCTTCCTCTATATATGCTTTAGAAAATACTAAAAGAATTGCGCTTGCAAATAAGGAAACCATGGTAATGGCCGGAGAGCAGTTTAATAGAATTGCAAATAAAAATAATGTAGAAGTGCTTCCAGTAGATAGTGAACATAATGCAATATTTCAATGTATAGAGGGGGAAAATCCTGAGAATATTAAGGAAATTATACTAACAGCTTCTGGAGGACCCTTTAGAGAAACTGATAAAAAACAATTTAAATCAATAACACCTGAAGAAGCGCTTGATCATCCTAACTGGGATATGGGGAAAAAAATTACTATAGATTCAGCAAGTATGGCAAATAAAGGTCTTGAATTAATTGAAGCCTCTTATTTATTTAATAAATCTGAAGAAGATATAAAAATTATTATTCATCCCCAGAGTATTATTCACTCTATGGTTAAATTCAATGATAATTCAATAAAAGCTCAATTAAGCAAACCAGATATGAAGTTAGCAATACAGTATGCATTCAACTATCCTAAAAGAGAAAATGCAGTTATAGAAGATCTTGATTTTGCAGAAAGCAATTATCTATCTTTTCAAAAAGTTGACTACAAAAAATTTCCTACCGTTTTAATGGCTCGGGAAGCACTTGAAAAGGGAGATATACTTCCTCTTATTTACAATAGAGCAAATGAAGAAAGTGTTTATGCATTTTTAGAAAGCAGAATCAGATTTACTGATATTTTTAAAATTATTGAGAAGTATTTAAAAAAATATGAAGGAAAAAATATAATGCCGCTTTCTGTTGAAGAAATATTGGAATTTGATAAAAAAATAAAAAAAGAAATAAAAAAAGGAATTGAGAACGGATGTTTTTAAATATATTATTAGCTCTTTTTATTCTTGGTATAGTCGTATTTTTTCATGAACTAGGACACTTTTTGTTTGCAAAAAAGGTTGGAATAAAAGTATATACATTTTCCATTGGATTTGGGCCTAAGATATTTGGGTATAAACATAAAGGAACTCTTTATAAGTTATCTATGATTCCTTTTGGAGGTTATGTCAGCATGGCAGGGGAGGATCCCCGTGATAGAACAGGAAGTCCCGAAGAATATGCTTCTAAATCAATATGGGAAAGATTTCAAGTAGCTTTTGCTGGACCTTTAATGAATTTTTTTCTTGCCTTTTTGTTGTTCTGGACGGTCCTGGTAATTGGTATTGAGGAACCAAAAAAAACACAAAAACCAATGGATATTACAGTTGCTGAAGGAACTATTGCTTCTAAAATCGGTATGCAGACTGGAGATAAACTAATTAGTATAGATAATAAAAAAGTTTCTTACTGGTCGGATTTTGTTAAAACCGTTTCTTTGTCGGGAAACAAGGTCAACATAAAATGGAAAGATATATCGGAAAATACAGTTAGAAGTAGCACAATTAGTATTGATAGGAACGAGTACACAGGTAGTGCAAATATTGACAAAATTGGTATTTATCAAAAAATTAAACCTCTAATAGCGCAGATACAGAAAAACTCTCCTGCTCAGAAAATTGGACTAAAACCGAAAGATAAAATAGTATCAGTAAACAATCAGAATGTAGAATATTCATATCAAATAAATCAAATAATAAAAAGAATAAAAGACCCCCAAATAAGTTTGAAAATCAAAAGAGGGGGAAATATTTTAGAAAAAAATGTTAAACTAGCTAAGAGAGAGGATAGTGAAAATTATTACCTAGGTGTGATGTTTGAGTACAAAATTGAAACTCATATGGTAAAGTATTCTATTTTAAAAGCTATACCAAAATCTTTTGAAAGATTTGTAGGCTGGATTGGAAGAATGTTTCACATGTTAAAAATGCTGTTTACAGGCACGGTATCAATGAAAACTATGAGCGGTCCTGTTGCTATTGTTAAGGTTACTTCTGTTTTTGCAGGTATGGGGGTAAGCTCGCTATTTCAGTTTTTGGCTATAATATCAATGAACCTTGCAATTGTTAATTTAATTCCTATACCAATTACAGATGGTGGACATATCTTGTTTTTAGGAATTGAAAAAGTTAGAGGTAAACCTTTAAAGCAGCAAACCATGAATATTATTATGCAGATAAGTACAATAATTCTTATAGGGTTAGCCCTCTTTATCACCTACAATGATATAATTAAGATTCTTAAAGGGGTATTATAAATGAGAAACCGAAGAGTAGTTTATCTGGATGATGTTCCTGTTGGAGGAAATAATCCAATTACTATTCAATCTATGACTAACACAGATACAAAAAATGTTGCAAATACGGTAAATCAGATAAAAAATCTAGAAAATGCAGGTTGTGAAATTGTACGTGTTGCAGTTCCGGATTTAAAGTCTGCTGAAGCTATAAAAGAAATTCAAAAAAAGATTAATATACCGTTGATTGCAGATATTCATTTTGATCACAGGTTGGCTTTAAAAAGCATCGAAAACGGAGTTGATGGGTTAAGAATAAATCCCGGAAATATCAAAAAAGAAAAATATGTAGAACAAATAGTAAAAAAAATCAAAAGAGCAAAGAAATCTATACCTATACGAATTGGAGTAAATTCCGGTTCAATAAATAGAAAGAAATATAGTGTTAATTCCAAGGGGTTAGTAAAATCAGCAATTGATCATATAAAAATATTAGAAAATTTAAATTTTTATGATATTAAAGTATCATTGAAATCATCGGATGTTTTACAAACCATAAAAGCTTATAAAAAATTTGCAAAAAAGATGGATTATCCACTTCATGTAGGTATTACTGAAGCAGGAAGTGCATTAAAAGGTACCGTAAAATCATCTGTTGGAATCGGCATATTGATATATCAAGATTTATGCGATACTTTACGGGTTTCTCTAACCGGGGATCCAGTGAAAGAAATTGAAGTTGCAAAAAATATATTATCATCTCTCAATGAAAGAAAATTTGGCGTGGAAATAATTTCATGTCCTACATGTGGAAGATCAAAAATTGATGTGGAAAAAATGGTTTCTAAAGTAAAGAAGGAATTAAAAGGATTGGATAAAAACATAAAAATAGCCATAATGGGGTGTGCTGTGAACGGTCCAGGAGAAGCAAAAGATGCTGATATCGGAATAGCCGGGGGGACTCATGAAGGGTTAATTTTTCTGAAAGATAAAATAATTGGAAAGTACAGTGAAAAGAATTTGATAGAAGAATTATTAAAAAATATAAGGAAGTATTATGGTTGATAAAATAAAAACACTTCCAATTAGAGAAACTGAAATAGAATTATTTGTTAATAGAAAGGAAGAGGTTAATTATATTTATGAACTACTCAAAACTTCAAAAAATTGTGCTATTTCTGGTACCAAGGGTATAGGCAAAACTTCCCTGTTAAATGTGATAAAAAATGAATTAAAAAAAAATTATAAAACAATTTTAATAAGCGTTCCTTCTCTTGATAAAACCTATTTTTACAGAAAATTACTAAATAGAATAATAAATAAAAATTATGATTATAATTTTGAAGAATCAAAAAGAAAATTGAGTTTTAGTCAACAGATAGAAACTCTCGCAAAGCTTTTATTAAAAGGTGAGAATATTGGCGAAATTCAGGAAAAAAAGGTTTTTAATTTTATAAGCAGTCTAATAGATGATAATAAAAAATTCAAAGATAATCTTCTTTCCACCGAAAAAATACATAGTATTTTAAAAAATTTTTTTGAATCATTAGAAGAGAGAATAATTATTATAGTTGATGATCTTGATAAAATTGAAATTGATGAAGAGGCAAAAAATAATAAAATATATAATTTTTTAATAGAGATATCAGAATTGATAAATCAGAAAAATATTACCTGGTTGTTTTCAATTAATAAAAATTTACATAATAAAATAGAGAAGGATCTAATAGAAAACGAGAGTAATTCAATATTTTCATTTCTTAATGATGTCATAAACCTTGAACCTTTTTCAGTAAATCAGCTTAGAAGTTTATTATTCAAGAGATTAAGTAGTAAAGAATTAGGTAATTATACAGATGCAGCTATGAGAATAATATTTGCAATTTCTAAGGGCAATCCTAGATTATTAATGCATATGATTATTAAAACATTAAAATATAAAAAGTTAAAAAACTCTGGTAAAATTGATGCATCAGTTGTTATGGAAACTATAAAAAGACTATTTTCTATAGATGAGAAATCAAATACTATAATACAGTATGTTAGCAGAAAAAGTTTTGTTTTTTCCGGGGATAAAACCTTACAGCATGAAACTAATCTGGATTCAGTAAGTTTGACAATGCGTTTAAAAGAGTTAGCCAATAAGAAACTGGTCACATCCGAGATAGTTAATCAAAAGAAGGCTTACTGGTTATCCTATATTCATGATGAAAGTGTATTAGATGGTGGTGAAAAATGAAAAAAATATATTTGGTTTTTATAATAATAATCTTATTTATTCATACAGTAGTGGGAGCAAGTTTTGCGATTATTGATACTAATATGGGTAAGTTTAAAATTAGATTGTACAAAAAAGATGCTCCAGTAACCGTTAAAAATTTTATAAGATATGCCAGAAATGATAAATTTGATGGTGCAATATTTTATAGAATTATTGATGATTTTATAATTCAGGGAGGCGGTTATAAGCTTACTAAAGGTGCAGATATAGAGCAAATAAAGGAATATAAACCAATTAAATCAGAGGCTGATAATGGTCTCTATAATATTAAAAAATCCATTGCTATGGCTAGAGATGGAAATAATCCTCATTCTGCCACCAATAATTTTTTTATTAATCTTAAGTTTAATAAAGAATTAAACTATGGATATACAAAAGATTTAAAAAAATCCTATACTGTTTTTGGAAAAATTGTTGATGGGTGGAAAGTAATAAAAAAAATATCTACAATTAAAACAAATAAAAAGGGAAAATTTGATCATTATCCTATAAAAAATATTATTATTGAAGATGTGATTATAAAAAAATCACAATAATTGGATTTTACTAAAGAAAACTATTAGAATATAATCAATTTTATCATTCTTAATCTAGCAGCAAATAGATCATAGTAAAAATAATTAGTTGAATATTATGAGAATATATTTATAATTTATTGCGAGTTTGGGTATGTAATTTATAAAAAAATATAAAAAATTAAATACAGGGAGGGATAATATGCCAACGTATGTATATAAATGCAGAAAGTGCGGGCATAAATTTGAAAAAAAGCAAAAAATTACTGCGGATCCTTTAAAAGAATGTCCTAAATGTAGCGGTAAAATACGCAGAATTATTTTTGGAAGCGGAGTTGTTTTTAAAAGTGATGGTTTTTATACAACAGATTATAAAAGAAAGGACAAAGAAAAGTCTGAAAAAGAGTGATTTATGTTAAAAAACATTCATATAATTCTTGTTGAACCGATTTATGATGGAAATCTGGGCAGTATAGCCCGTGCTATGAAAAACTCGGGATTAACTAAATTAATTCTTGTCAAACCTGAAGCAGATATAAAAGGTAGTATGGCCCGGAAAATGTCTGTGAGTGCTTATGATATACTTAAAAATGCAGAAATATATGATAGCCTTGATAAAGCACTGTCTGATTTTGAATATCTGGTAGGAACCACAAACAGAAAAAGAGCGGCAAGTAATAGGTATTTTACAGCTAAAGGTATTACGGAAAATTTGTTAAGCTTATCTAAAAAAAATAAAATAGGGATTATGTTTGGAAGGGAAGATAGCGGTTTGACAAATGATGAATTGTCCTATGTAAATGATATAGTTAATATTCCTACTTCCAGCAGACTAACATCTTTAAATATATCACAGGCTGTAATGATCATGGGATATGAGATTTATCAATATCACAATAAAAATGGGTTTTCCCAAATACCTGATTATGTACCTGCCAGTGTTGAAAGAAAAGAATATTTGTTTAAAAGAGGCAGGAAATTACTTGATTTAATTAATTTTTCTGGAAAACATAAAAGAGAAGAAATATTTCAAACTTTAAAATATTTATTGAATAGAGCAGTGCCTTCAAAAAGAGAAGTAGATATTATCCAGGGAATAATAAAAGAAGTTAATAATAGAATCTCAGAGGATGGTGATTAATATCAATTTTAATAAGTATAAAGATGAATTGGATTATAAAACATATGATATCGAAAAATATTTTAATAAGAATGATGAAAAATCTAAATACATAATAACTAAAATATTTGAAGAACGGGGAAACAAAAATATATTTTATATCTTAAATGAGAATGAAGAACTGGAAATCTTTATAAAAACAATTAAAAAGGTGGATATACCTGATGAATCTGTTATTAATATAGATTTTTCAACCTATTATGAAGGGGTTGTCCATTCCAATTTAAAAATATTTAACAATAAAGATTTAATAGATATTCGAAAGTATACATTTGTGTTTAATAATTTTATGGAAGATAACGACTTGGCTTATATTTTAAAAATGATAGAAAAATCTAAAGTAATTTTTAATTACTATTTGATAGAGGATAATGAAATTAATATCTATAGAAGATTCTCTAGTTTATTAACAAAAAAAGAAATAGAAGAGCTAAAAAATAGTGTGGAAAGTTGTGTTGAAAACAATTTTGAGAATATTGATGACAGCGATTTATTGTATGCAAAAGATATGGAATTCAATCATTTTAAAAAGGATTACTTTTTTTATGAATATGATAAAGATAAAGATACTGTGGATATACAAAAAATTAAAAAAAATTTACGAGAAGGATTGAAGTTAATAATAGCTTCAGTTATAGACGAGGATAATAATAGTTATATAGCTACTAATCTTGATTTAAACAATATACTGCCAAAAGAATATAATTATTCTTTTAAATCAAGTCTATTGAACTATTATTTCAATATTGATTATGCTACAGTAAATAACTATCTTTATCCAATACACAATGATGTGAAGACAAATGTAGAATTAAAATTTCATTCCTATCAAAATTACGACTTTGATATATTATACTACAGGGATAGAGAACAAAAGAATAATATAATAATCGATAATAATTATTATGATTATGTTGTTCTTAAAAAGGCTTTTTTATATGAAGATTATGATAGAAAGAAATTGTTTTATGCAGTTAATTTGTTTGATTTTCCCTATATAGATGAGTTTGAATCAATTTTAGAATTTATAATAAAGCAAAATCTAAGAGATTATCATAAAAAATTTATTGCGAAAAGAATTTCAAGTGATTTTAATAAAATGTATAAAGATTTTTTAAACAATATTG
>CAZMFS010000051.1:0-9379 GCA_964565585.1 uncultured bacterium | reverse complement strand
CCCTTTTATTGCTTTCTTTTAATACTTTTATAAATTTTCTATTTTTCTTCTTTCTTAAAAATGGTATTTTAATTAACAAGAAATACAGCCTTCGTGGTATAAAAATATAACTTAAAATTAAACCAAAAACCAAAAAAGCAACTACGAAAACAAATATTTTAAGCCCTATTGGATACTTAAGAGGGAAAAATAAAAAAATTACCAGACCGAAAATTACATTTATCGTTATATTAAATATTTTATCAAGAGCAGTGTAGGATACAATTTCTCTGGAATCAACATTGTTTATAAATAAAAACCTTCCCATCTCCCCTAATCTTCCGGGGGTGATAATCGATAGAGTATATCCTCCAAACATTGAGGATATAATTTCATAATTGGTGGCTTTTGTATTTCGTTTTACAATAAACCGCCATTTTAAAATATTAAATATTTTCCCGGTAATAAACAAAAAAACAGCAATTACGAAATAGATTGCATCTATATCTTTTAAATAATCAATAAGTCTATCAGGTTTAATTTTTATGGAAAGATAGTAGATAAATACTATTAGTATAAAAATTTTTAGGAAAAAAGAGATAATTCTAGTGTATTTTTTCTTCACTTTTCCACCTGTATCCCTTAATAATTCCTGCAAAAGAGTAATAAATAATTCTAAAAATCAATTTCAATAGATAAAATGGATAAAGAACTATATACCCGGAGCGTGACATTTTCACTGCACCAATAATAAAAATAAAATATTCAATTATGAACTTCAAAAAAACTATTATCCAGAAATCTAGATTCGAATAAAAAATAAATAAGGAAACAAATAGTAGTATATGATATAAAACTCCAAATACAAATATTGATAAATTAAGCTTATTCATTAAAAAATTTTTGGCAAATTTTCTCTTGCTTTGTTCCTTCTGTTTATCTTTATCATCGGTCAACGGGGTTTTCACAAATGTTTCTTTTGAAAACAGAGGTACAATGTTAAATTTTTTTCTAATCTTTTTTAATAAAAAAGTATCATCTCCAGAAGCCATTTTTGGAGTATTTTTATATCCATTTACAGCTTTAAAAGCTTCTTTTTTAAAGGCCATGTTCCCACCGCTACAATAAGGACTGTTATTATAATAAGCCCATGAAAAAGTAAATATTGAGCCGGTTATAGATTCAACATTTTTAACCTTTTTGTATATTTTTTTATAAATATATTCAATGTGTCCAATAAGCATACCTACATTAGTATGAAAGTATTTCAACCCTGTTTTGATCCAGTTTTTTGAAACCAAACAGTCAGCATCAGTCATAAAAATGTAATCCCCCGAGGAATGTTCAACAGCCTTTGTAATACCGTACTTTTTTCCCATCAGATTTTTATTTTTTTTCTCTATATCAATTATTTTTACATTTTCAAAATCACTCTGAAACTCTTTCATAATTTTCAAGGTGTTATCTTCTGAAGCATCATTGACAAGTATGATCTCCCACGAGAGGTTCTCAAGATTTAATTTTTTTAAACTATCAAGTGTATCTACTATATTTTTTTCCTCATTTCTTGCAACCATAACTATGGATACACTTTTATTTTTTATATTATTTACAGTCTTATATTTTTTTAAAATTCCGATAAGTGTAAAAAGTGCTATAATAAAGTAAACTATTGAAAAAATATAAATTATTTCCATTACCATCCCTACATTATATTCAAACTATATCAATTATAAAAAAAGTCAAGAATATTATAATCTATTTATTCAATTTTCTTAAGCCTGTAAAGACTATCTTTAATTTTAATAGCTTCTAAAACAAAATCAAATTTGTTAATTTTAAGAGATAGATAATAGTCCTGGGGATATGATTCTTTATTATTTTTATCAAAAAATCTCTTTCCCGCATCTTTAAGTAAATCTTCAAGATTTTTTGGGTCTATATTTGTTTTTTTATCCAGTACTCTATTTTTTATGTATCTTGCACACATCATATCTTCTTTATTAATTTCAACTCCATTATTTCCCATAGCCACGAGAGAAACTTTTTTAAAACCTCTGCTTTTTATGAAACTAACAATTGATTCAGCATTAACAAAACTACCGGTTATTATTTTGGAAGCATTTCTGGCATTAATAATTCCTTTAGTACCTGCACTGGTTGTTAGAACAACGGGATTATTTGAAAATTTAGTATTATTAACTTCAAAAGGGGAATTCCCAAAATCAAAACCTTCAATTTTAATCCCTTTTCTTTCCCCTGCAGTAACAGTTGAAGAATTTCTGTACTTGAAATTCTCAGCAACGTCTATGCTATCGGTTACAAACAGTTTTCCATTCTGGTTTATAATATAACATGCTGTTGAAAAAGCTCTAAAAACATCTATAACAACTGTTAAACCAGAAGCCTGTTTGGCTCCTTTTAATAACTTTAAAATTTCTATATTCATTTGATATCCAGGTATAATAAAAGTTTATTTGAAGAAAACTTCATAATCTTCAGGTATATCCAACTTGTAAGTAAAATCGTATTCGGGAATTTCAATTTTATATGAAAACAAATATAACTGGTCTCCCTGCTTAACTCCGTATTTGTAATCCCCTAATATTGGCAAACCATAATCTGCAAGATGGATTCTTATCTGATGTTTTCTTCCCGTTACTAAATCTATATCAAGAAGTGCAAAAAAATCGCTTTTTTTAACTACAGTGCATCTGGTAACCGCCTTCTTCCCCTGTTCTGATAATTTAACCCCGCTTCCGGTTTTTTTAATACTTTTTTCTATAGTAAACTTTTTTTTCTTTGGAACCCCCTTAACTACAGCATAATAATATTTATTAACATTTCTATTTTTGAATAATTTATTCAGTTTCCTTGCTTCAACAATATTCTTAGATACAATTAGTAATCCTTGAGTATCCTTATCCAGCCTGTTAATTAAGTGCATATCCTCATTGCCATAGTAAGTCTTAAGCATCTCCAGCACCCCATACTTATGACCGGTTCCCTTATGAACTACCAGCCCAGAAGGTTTATTAAATAGTAGAAAATCATCATTTTCATAGACAATTGATTTTTTAATAGTTTCTTTTTCATTATTATCAAGATTAATATCAAGTTTTTTTTCTTCCTCAATTTCTGCATCAAAGGAAATTACATCTCCTTTTTGCAGCTTAAAAGAGGGATGTTTTGACTTATTATTTACCTTTACATCTCCTTTTCTAATAGATTTGTACAAAAACCCAAGCTTTTTGTTCTTGTACTTTTTTCTTATAAAAGTATCAAGTCTTGCTCCATCAAATCTTCTATCTATCTCAAACTTCAAAATATCACCTAATTAAAAATAGTTTAGAATCATTATATTTTCAACATTTTTTTATTTAAATCTTTTGTTTTTCTCAGGATTTTAATGTTTTTAAACAAAGTATATTTTCTTTTAAAGCATAGCTGCTTTATTCCATCTGGTTTTTAATATACTCACATTCATATATCCATGTCTACATTTTTAAAATTTATTTTTCTCCCAGCTTTTAAAAATAATATACAAGTAACATTTAAATATTCTTTATTTTTATCCCTACATAATCTGAAAATTCGAACAAACTATAATAAAATTACCGGATATCTACTTTTTTTATTAAAAAAGTCTTTTAGATTTTTCAATAATACCCTTTATACATAATTTATTAAAAATGTTTCAATGAAATTAAAATTGATGAAAAGTACCTGGGGTCGGACTCGAACCGACACGGCCATAAGATGACCACCGGATTTTAAGTCCGATGCGTCTACCAGTTCCGCCACCCAGGCACATTAAGGCAACGGCCGGATTCGAACCGGCGAAATAGTGATTTTGCAGACCACCGCCTTACCACTTGGCTACGTTGCCTTATAAAAAAAAGCGGGTAACCAGACTCGAACTGGCGACAGCAACGTTGGCAACGTTGTGCTCTACCAACTGAGCTATACCCGCTTGTTGACGGAAAAAATATTACCACAGAGTATTTTTTATGTCAAGGTAAAAAACAGTTGCTTATTAATTCTTTAGGAATATTAATTGATTATAATTCAATAATTTAATTATTTTAATGAATTATGTCTACTTGGAACTATAAATTTTTATAATATAATAAATGTAATAAAAAAATTACTTGATTTTTAATTATAGTTTTATATTATTAATATAATCAAGGAGGTATTATGCAGAATTACTTATTCTTTTTTGATGTTAATGGTACTTTGATAAAAGATAAAAAGAATACGGATCTTGCTTATAAAGAGACTCTTATTGAATTATTTAAAATTAAAAACCCCCTGGGCGATATCGAAACAACCGCAAGATCTGATAAAGCTATATTGAAAAATTTTCTACATAAAAACGATATTCAGTTCACCGAATCATTATATAATATATTTTTAAAACATTATGAAGTACAACTGAAGAAATATTTGGATAAGGATTTATGGGAAGAAAATGATGATGTTAAAAAATTTGTAAAATATTTAATCAAAAGAAAATGGAATATGGCTCTTCTAACCGGCAATCTAGAATTAGGAGCTAAATACAAACTAGAATCAGTAAATCTTTGGAAATATTTTGAAGTTGGTGGATATGGTGAAGATGGTGAAATTAGAAATGATATTGCAAGCTCAGCTCTTAGTAAATCAAAAAAATATTTTAAAATTGAAAAATTTGAAGATCTATATGTAATTGGAGATACTGAAAAAGATTTTAAAGTATCAAAATTCTTAAATGCAAAGTCAATTCTTTTTGCAAAAAATAAAAAGAAAAAAAAGAATTTAGAAAATCTGAATGCAGATTATGTAATTACTGATTTTAATGAGGCAATTGATATATTTAAAGAAAGGTGATTTTATAAAGGATATTAATTTATGATTCTATTTAATAAGTATATTTCACAAAAGAAAAGTATTCAGGAGGTAATCAATCATACAAGTTTAACAACATGCAGATTACTTTCATTTATAGGCATTCCAATTTTGTTATATTTTACTTTCCAGGACCTATTTATAGTTAAAATGCCAATATTAATATATTCAAGGTTAATTACAATAATTACCATGTCAACATTTCTGGTAATCTCTTTTACAAAACTAAAAAACAAAATGAAATATGTAAAAATGTTCCATTATTTAATTCTTTTAAGTTTAATTATGATGGTAAGCAATATTGTGATAACAATATTTTCTAAAGAAAATATCGATGAATTAATAAGGATGGGCTCCATCGACGGTTTAATATTAATTCTATTAATTGCATTTCTTTTTTCTGGCTATCTAAAACATTTCTACTGGTTAATAATTATTCCCCAAATTTATATGTACTCGATTTTACTTTTCTATATAGATATGAATTTAAAAAATTTGAGATTATTTACCAATCCTATAATAATAACTATACTTATAATTCTTCTGTTTAATTACAAAAGAAAGTTGTTCCTAAAACAGTATTATTTAATAAAGAAAAATCTAATGCAAAAAAATAAACTACAAAAAAAGGTAACAAAATTAGAAGAATTAAATATAAAACTAAACGAACTTAATGATGAATTAGAAAAAGAAATAAAGGAAAAAGAAGTACTTCAGAGAAAATTAAAGAAAAAAGCTAATATCGATGAACTAACTAACCTGCTCAATAGGAGAGCACTATTTGAGGTAATTCAAAATATTTTCAAATATGATAGAAAACGGATAAAAACAATCACAATCTGTTTTATTGATGTAGATAAGTTAAAATATATAAATGATAATTTCGGTCACAAGGAAGGAGATATTGTTCTTTTTAAAATTGGCAAAATCCTCAAGGATCATATAAGAGAAAAGGATTATGTGGGAAGAATTGGTGGTGATGAATTTTTAATCTATTTTGAAAATATTACTAAAAACAAAGCAGAAACTATTATAAAAAGAATTAATGATAAAATTACAAAAGAAAATAAAGTTATTTCAAAAAATTATAATATTTCAATAAGTTATGGATGTGTGCAATACGACCCAGATAAACATACCGATCTTGACGATATGATATATGCGGCGGATCAGAAAATGTATAAGCAAAAAAGGTCCAAATCAGAAAAATTCAATTAACATATATAGTAGCTTTATTATTTTCAGTTTCCCAGAGTTCAAGCCTGTACAAATTATAATTATCTGATGAAAGCTTGTTCTTAATCTGTTCTTCAACCCAGAGCAAAATATTCTCGGAAGTTGGAGAAAAGCCCAAGACATCATTTAAATATGTATGGTCAAGTTTATCAATTACATGTTCTTCTACGACTGCCTTTATTTTTTTATAATCTATAACCATACCCTCTTTATCGGGGATACCTTTTATACTTACATCAAGTTTATAGTTATGACCGTGAAGTTCTTCACACTTTCCGTGATAGGAAGTAAGGTTGTGAGCAGCCCCAAAATTAAATGTTTTTGTAATTATTATTTCTCTTTGACCCATAGTATTACTTCTCCATCCTGATATTAATCGTTTTATCTCTTCTTTTAATAACAAAGTTTAATTTTTCATTTTTATCATAAATTTCCCTAAAATCTACTGTGTGCCTGATATTTTTATTATTCATCTCTACAATAATATCTCCTGCTTTAAAACCCTTTTTGTCAGCTATGCTACCTTTTTTTACATAAGTAACTATAATACCACTTTTTACATTGAAATAATCAAAAAGTTGTTTATTCAAATTCTCTGCGGCAAAGCCCTTTTCATCCAGCAAGTCTCCTTTTAATTTTATTTTATAAAATTTGATTAAAGTTGGTAGATTTTTAAAAATATATGCATAATCATCAGTTCTTGCCGTTAAAATCATTGTTTTAGAATATTGTTTATTATTGCGTTTAAATTTAACATCTATTTTATCATCCGGATCAAAACTGTATAGCTTAAGCAAAAATTCAGAAGTATTATCCACATCTTCATTATTAATGTGTGTAATTACATCTCCTTTTTGAAGATTCATTTTATCAGCAGGACTATTCTCTATAACATCTATTACCTGAGGACCACCTTTATTCGTATCTTTTAATCTAACACCTGCAAAAGGTACATTTGGATCATCCTGAGGTATAATAATAACAGTTGCAGCTATCAGAATAAAAAATATTAAAATCTTTTTAAGCATAAAACACCTTTCTAATAAGCATTGGCATAATTTGACATATCAATTTTGGTTTCCATCTCTACAGTTTTGCCATTGCTTAATTCAACTTTTTTTACCATAATATTCTTTACTTTTACCGGATAAACCTGCTTTCCCGACTTAATTGTTTCATTAATCATAATTTTATCCAGTTTGCTGTCAAATTCTTTACTATACTCGATACCCGATGCATATTTGTTAATATTTTCCTTAATTTCATTATTTTTTACAACCTTTTTGCTCGATTGCTGCCAATAAAATCCAAGTCCTAAAGAAAAAACAAACAAAATAAGTGCCGCTGCTGCAAACCTCTTATAAAATGATACTTTTCTCTCAAGATCCATTCTTTCCTTTTTCAGTAAAGCTTTTTTTAACTTGCTTTTAAACACAGGGACCTGAATATTTTTGTCTTTTTTCATTTTAACCCCCTTTTTTCCAAATCAATTTTATTTTCAACCTTTTTTAAAGCTCTATGTGCTTTTGATCTTAATGTATTTTCATTCATGTTTTTAATCCTTGCTATTTTTTTGTATTTCATACCTTCAATATAATGCATTATTATAATATCCTTTTCCTCTATACTCAATTCATTCTCCAAAATAGAAAGAACATCCTTATATAACTTACTTTTCTGAAACTTGCTTCTTTTATTTTGAATCTCTTCCAGTACATCTTTATCCTTCAGAAAAGGTTTGTATTTATCATATGGTTTCTTTATTTTTTTTCTTCTGTAGTAATCTATAAGTTCGTTATTTGCAATAGAATAAAGCCATGTTCTTATACTTGCTTTTTCAGGATCGTAGGTATCCTTTTTATCAACTACCTTCATAAAAACTACTCCAGCTAAATCTTCAGCAAGTGCTACATTTAATACTCTTTTAAGTATATAGTTAAATATTTCATCAAAATATTTATCATATACTTTTTCTAAATCCAATGCTTTTCTCCTTAATGTATACGAACCTTATACAAATTGTTGCAATTAATCTATTTTTTTTACCAGATCATAGGAGAGGGAAACTTCCCTCTTTTCTCCTAAAATTTTGATCTCGATCTTAATCCTTTTCCTTCTTCTATCCACACTTACAATCTTAAACTCCTTATTTTTTAATGGTCCTTCCACTATTTGTATTTTATCGTTTTTATCAAAATAAGCTTTGGAGGTATCTATTGTATCTGTATTATTAGTTAAACCAAATATTAGTTTCATCTCTTCTTTTTTTACAGGTTCAAGTCTATTTTCGCAATTAATTAAAAATTTACGAACATTTTTAACTTTATTTAATTCTTTAATAATATCCGAGCTGACATCACCGGAAACAAATAGATAACCTGGAAAGAGAGTCTTTTCCTTTAAATTCATTTTTCCTTTTTTTCTCTCATAGATTTTTCTCTTCGGTAAAAAAACACTCAGATGACTGTAATTTTTTTCAATAAACGACTTTATATACTCTTCCCTACCAGCTAAAACAAACAAAACATACCATTTAGAAACCTGTAGTTTTACTGTATTTTTCATATAAACACCGATTGTATAATAAAAGAATCTTTCAAAATATCAAGTATAATTTAATCTCAGCATAATTATTTAACTAAACTAATTCATCATCTATGTTGACATTAAAATCAAGTAAACTATAATATTTATATGAATAAAGATTATTTCTATAATATAATAAATGAAAAATTAGATGATATATCTCAAAATAAAATCAAAGAGATATTTAATAAACTATATAGAAAAACCAATGAATTTAGCAATATTCTAAATAATATCACCGAAGGAATTATAATATCAGATCTTGAAGGAATAATTGAATTTATAAACTCCTCAGCAATAAATTTGCTATCTCTAAATTATAAACCTAAAAACATACAAAATATTAAAACTGAAAGTCAATCGGATATATTTTCCCCAAAAAATTTAACCCTGGATTATACATTAAGTAAAACTATTTCAATTAATAACAAAAGAATAAATGTAATCATACTTCCCGATCCAAAGAGAAAAGTAATTATTTTCTTTCTAATAGATAAAACCCTTCTTTATAAAACTCAAATGAAATTAATCAATAATTATTTCAATATACAGGATCTCATCAAGTTTATAAATAAGGAGATAACCCCTTCTTTAAATAACATTTCTCTTTTTTTAGAACTTGTAAAAAAAGGAAAACATGAAAGGGAAGATATCAGCAATATCCAAACAGAAATTAAAAATATTGATA
>CAZMFS010000050.1:7153-9386 GCA_964565585.1 uncultured bacterium | reverse complement strand
AAAATCTCAAAACGGTAATTTTTTCATTTTCTATTTTTGCTATAGTATTAACAGTGATGAAAGAAAAATCTCAGTAACTCCTCGAAGCATTTCATTCTAATTCAGAAGATAAATTTTATTTTGTTATTGGCATTACATAAAATTAAGAATTAATAATTTTTAGATTAGGATGTGTTTTACTATTTACTATTGACAATTAACTATTTACTAAAATCACGAAAGTGATTTTTTAAGGGAGGGATGAATTTATGAAAAAGTATTTGTTAATATTTGTAGTTTTAATTTTTATTATTAGTCTTTCTGCTGAAGATTATGATTTCAGAAATGTGAACTGGGGCATGAGTAAAGCTGAGGTGAAAAGAAGAGAAAATGCAAAATTATTTCAGGATAAATCAACATCTTTAGCCTATAAAACACAGTTAAAAAACCATGATGCATTCCTTATTTATGATTTCTGGAATAATAAGTTAGCAAGATCAGCTTATGGAATAATCGATAATTATCTGAATAAAAATAATTATATAGAAGATTATAAAGAGCTGAAAAGACTACTTGAAAAAAAGTATGGTAATCCATCTTATGAAGATATTATTTGGAAAAACGATCTGTATAAAGATGATCCTTCTCATTATGGGATGGCAATATCTGTTGGACATCTAATTTATACTTCAAGGTGGAAAACAAATAGTGAGGAGATTATTATTAAACTTGATGGGGAAAACCATAAAGTAAATTTAATGATTGCATATTATAGCAATCAATATGCAAAAAAAATTCTTAAAGATGATGAAAAAGAAGCTATGGAAGATTTATAAAATAAAAAAACAAGAAAGAAAGGATTAAAAGTATGAAAAAAATTATTATAAGTATAGTTATAATTGTTCTTATTTCAGGTTGTGCGACTATGGGAGACTATTATGTAGAAAAAAATTATGATAAGTTTGAAAAACAGAAAACAATTAAAGCTAACTTTACAATTACTGAAGGGATGGTAAAAACTCTAAATTTAAAATTGATTAAAGTAAAAGATGAAAAATTTAAAAAACCTTATTTCATTTTTGTAACTTTAATGTCCAAATTTGGTCTAGTTAGTGATGATCTATTTGCTGATGTAAGGGAGTTGATCTTTTTAATTGATAACAAAAGATATTCTCTAGAGACTGATTTTGCAAAAATTAAAGATAAAAAAATTCGAATTGGATATAATAGTGAAAATGTATTTTATGTAGAAAGAAATTTGTTGAAAAAACTTGCATATGCTAATGAAATTAGTCTTAGGGTAGTTTCAAAAGATTACCCCAATAAAGATTTTAACCTAAAGAAAGAAACTATAAATAATTTCAAAAAGTTTTATAAGAAATATGTTGTTGCATCAAATAAAAAGAATTGAAAAGTTTTGATTTTATAAGGAGTTAAGATGCTAAAAAAATCATTAATTTTATTTTTAGTTCTTTTTCTTTTTATAGGGTTAGTATTTCCCCGGGAAAAGAATAAAAAATCCAATTTTGGACTCGGGTTTGCAATTAATCCTGCAGTTCCTTTATATAAGCTATCTCTTTATGGTATATCAAAGGGTGGAGCCGGGTTTGAATTAGCCGCAGTTACTAATTCAAAATGGAAAGATGAGAATGATAATTATTATGGAAATATTGATAATGTAACAGCTGAAGAAACCTTTGGAGATGAGAAATTATCTGAGGTTACAGGAAAAACTATAATTTTTGGCAACATTATTTTTAGATTATTTAGGGGCTTATTTGTATATGGTGGACCGGGATTTGGCAGCAGTCAAAAGTTTGTCAAATACGATGATCCCACACATATTCTTGGCTCACACGGGAAGTACTGGGTAGAATCTGATGAGGATGGAGAAAGCTGGGTTACAGTAAATACAGGTATGAAATTTATAGTTCACAGTAACTTTGGTATTGAACTGGGCTATGTAGCTAAACCCAAAGCATTTATGTTTGGAGCAAGCATTAATCTTCAGTATTGAAGAAATTACGGCCAAACCGGACCCACAAGCTGAATTAACAATTAATAATAGAAAATGAGTGATTTGGATTTAAAGATTAAGGTTAGAGAAGATTTAATTTTTTTGAAGTTAATATTTTTTAAGTTCGAAGGTATTTCCTGCAAGCTAAAGACCTAAGACCTATGACTTATGACCAAAATAGCGATAGCGATTTTAACGAGGATTTTATGTTTTTATTTTTTTCTGGTTCTAATTCTG
>CAZMFS010000050.1:0-7053 GCA_964565585.1 uncultured bacterium | reverse complement strand
GATAGCGATTTTAACGAGGATTTTATGTTTTTATTTTTTTCTGGTTCTAATTCTGGATCTGGTTCTAAAATCACGAATGTGATTTTACGACGGTTCACGGGTCACGGATGACCGATGACGGAAAAGGAGGTATTTATTGTTCGAAAATGATATTGTAACATTAAACGAGGAAGGTATGAGGATTCTTTTAAATGAGGAGCTTACATTAAAGGCAAATATTCTTTTAAAACTCATAAACATTTATAGAGCAAGAATAATCAAAATAGAAAATGATGGATATGTTAGGATAACAATACTGGGAGATAATTATCCCAAGGATATGTTTGAGGAAAATAATTTTGGTGTGCCAATGAGTATTTTGAAGGTTGTTGAGGTGGATGATGGTTTTGCTGAAAAGTCTTTTTATCTTAGACGGAATCTTCGTTAAAAATCGGTGGGGATTTCCCCAACCGATTTTTAAAATTGAAAGATGAAAATTGAAAATTGAAAGTTATTAAATCTGATTCCATAGATGTTAAAAAAATAAAAACCCAAAAATTGCAGACAAGCTGGCCCTTAAGTAAGGGCAAAGAGGAAAATTGAAAGTTATTAAAGCTTATACCTATAAAGAATAAAAGAATTGATTGGTAATTGATGATTTACACTTAAATAATAAATAAAAAAATTTTTTAAAATGATTGACATGATTACTATGATTATGAGAAAATTTTTTATGTTACCCATAAAGACTTGTAAAATATTAAATTAAATATTAAATTATATTTAATTTGATATATAATAGAAATGAAAAAGATAGAAACTTTTTTAATTTTTAATAATAAATATTTGTTTAAATGATATTGAGCAGAAAAGGGGCAATAAATGAATCACAAATTAGAGAAGGTAGATAGTAAAATAGTAAACGAATTTGATAAGTTACCTTTAGATTATTGGGATTTTAATGGTGTTGATACTCAAGTAATAGTACATGGGTTGCATAGATATCCTGCAATGATGATATATCCAATAAGTAGAAATATTTTAAAGGTAGTAAAAAAATATCAAAATAATATTAATAGTATTTTAGATCCTTTTATGGGAAGTGGGACAGTCTTGGTTGAAGGAGTTGTTGCTGGATTAAATAATATTTATGGAAATGATTTAAATCCTCTAGCAAGATTGATTGCAAAAGTTAAAACCACTTATGTTTCAGAGGAAATATTAAATAATAAAATAAAAAATTTTTTAAAAAATTTAAATAAAAAATTTACTTATCATTCTAGTTTTATATCAAATGTTAATAAATATTTAAAAAATAGAAAAATAGATATTTTTGGGAATGGGAAGTGGAAAAATAATGCTGGACAAATTGTTAATGAGTATAGTTATGAAAAAGGAGTAAATATAAATATTCCTACATTTTTTAACATGGGATATTGGTTTAAACCTAAAGTTATAATAGAATTATCTATAATAAAAAAAACAATTACTAACGTAAAAAATAAACGAGTAAGAAATTTTTTGCTAGTTGCTTTTTCTGAAGTTGTAAGAAAAGTTTCAAATACAAGAAATGGAGAATTTAAAGCCTATAGGATGAAAAAAAACAAGTTAAAGAAATTTAATCCTCAGACTCAAAAGATTTTTGAAAATAAACTTAAATCTAATCTTAAGAAGTTTTTAAAATATCAGAGGGATTATAAAAAAGGTTTAAAAAAAAGTAAAGTAAGTATTATTGCAAATAATACAAAAAATCTTAAGGGAATTCCAAATAATTCTATTGATGTAATGATTACTTCTCCTCCTTATGGAGACAGTAGAACTACTGTAGCTTATGGTCAGTATAGCAGATTTTCGCTACAATGGTTAAATTATAGTGATTTTTACATAGAAAAAGATGAAAAGAAAAAAATTAATGCCATAGATAAAAACTTATTAGGAGGGGAAAAAGTAAAAAAGAACTTTAAATATAATTTATCTTCTAAGATTTTAAAAAATTCACTTGAGAAAATTCGAAAAAAAGATAATAAAAGAGCTCGACAAGTTTATAGTTTTTATGAAGGGTTAAAAGAAACCATTAATGAAATAAATAAAAAAATGAAAAAAAATTCATATCAATTTTGGGTAGTAGGGAATAGGACAGTAAAAAAAGAAACTTTGATGACTGATAAGATATTAGTAGAAATGGCTAAAAATTGTGGTTTAGAATATGTATGTAAAGTTGGGAGAAATATCCCAAACAAAGTAATGCCTTCTTTAAATTCTCCTACCAACGAAGTGGGAGAGAAAATGAACACAATGATAAATGAACACATTGTAGTTTTAAGAAAATGAGTAAACATCTATTGATAAATATAATTCAAAGAGTTAATAATTTGACTAAAAGGGTTTAAACTTTTTGTTTTTTTAGATAATTTTTTATTAGTTGTGAATGCTTTATCAAAAAAGTTAAACATCCCTTTTTGTTGAGGAGCTTGAGATTCATCATATAAATCTGCTGTAACAAAGAATAGTTTAATATTTCTATCTTTTTTGTAAGTTATATCATACTTATTGGTAATACATTTTGGATTATTACATTTTGAGGTTGCAATATCATATAATAATTTCCATTTATAAGTTTGTCCTGCTCTTTCTCTTAAAGAAGTTTTACAACTTATATTAATTATTGGTTTTGATTTAGCGTAGATTAAAAGATCTGAATCTGGTTTTTGACTATTCCCTTTAATATTTATAGCTGCATACTTTTTTAATAGTTTATCATTACTTGTATTCCATTTGATATATATTTTGTTATCAACATTTTTTAAAAGAATATTTACTAATAAGGAATATGCAATTAGTCTTTCATAATTTTTACCTGCAACAGCTTTTCTGGCTTGATCTTCATCTTTTATTTCATAATTTTTCTTTTTTTCTTTTATTATTTCTTCAACTCCATCTTCAGAGTTTTTGAAGATATTCGTAAGATTATCCATAATTATTTTAGCAGCTTTTTTTCGTGTTATGCTATTATTTTTTATAATTTTATTAATTTCTTTATTATATTCCTTTATTGTAGGTTTAAAATATTTATAATTATTTTCTAATTTATGTACTTGTTTTTTGATTTCTGAAAAATAATCCATAATATTTATATTAATCTTTTTCTTGTGTTAAAACATAAATCTAATTTGCTAGGATTTATACGAAATGCAGTTCCATGGTCATGTGTTTTCCCTACCTTTTTGCCTTTCTTATAAAGTCCAATTCTAATATCGAC
Source organism: uncultured bacterium (assembly GCA_964565585.1). Classification (GTDB taxonomy): domain Bacteria; phylum Macinerneyibacteriota; class Macinerneyibacteria; order Macinerneyibacteriales; family Macinerneyibacteriaceae; genus Macinerneyibacterium. Next base: position 3,815 of record CAZMFS010000050.1, on the reverse strand, counting down.
TTCAATAATCCCATCTCTAATATGTTTTAATAATTGATCTGATGAAAAATTTTCTAACAAATATGCTTTTTTATAATGAAAATGTTCAACTTCATCTATAAATTTTGATTTTGCTTTTACATAATAAAGTTTATTTATAGGGTATTTCTTATTAAAAATTTGTTTTATTGTATCTTTTGACCAGAATGCTTCTGTTTCTCCATCTTTATAATGTGTTATAATAAGTTTGTCATTTTTTACCTTTAATTTAAAAGCTTTTTTTTCATTTAAAGTATTATAAGAAGATCCATTTAATGTAGTATGTAAAATTTTAAGGTCTGGATTTAAATTTTTTGATTCTATTGTTTTATATCCATAAGTTTCTCTAAGTTTATTATTGATTCCCCTTTTCTCAGGAGCTTTAGTAGCTAAAGTTAATTTGCTATTTGAGTTAATTCTTGCTGATTTTAATTCTATTTTATGTAAATCAGGTCCTGGAATACAGTTTTCCTTAATTCCTAGTAAATCTTCTAAAGTTTTTCCAACACCAGTATTTCCTTTTCTATGTGTTTTAACAAATCCCATACTTTTTATTTTTTTCAGCTTCATTATGAAATCTTGCATATTATTAATATTTGAACTGTTTTTGAACATAATATCTCCTTAATTATCTAATTTACTTTTTTTAGGTATTTTAAATAGTTCATAGATTGGTATTTTTAATGCTATTTTAGCAATGTAGTATATTGTTTCTAATTTAAGATTTTTATACTTACGTTTAGGAGGGTTACATATTTTTTTTATATATTTAGAATATTCTTCCTTACCTAATTTTTCTCCTAATCTTTCTTTACTAAAGTAAAAATCTATTGATTTGTTTTTGTTTTTTTCCCTTTTTTTAAATTGTTTTTTTATCTGAGAAGCTACTATTATTTTAAAATTTAGGGTTTGCTTTTTATATGAATAACTAGGGATATTTGTAACTTTGAGATTAAAATCAAAAAAATCTTTTGGTTTAATCTTTAGATATTTTAATATAATTTCTAAATTATCTAATGTTGGGAGTACAGGATTGTTTTTTTGTAAAATTTTATAAAATGTTGATTTTCTTATTTTAGAATTTTCCACTATTTCTGATTTAGATATTTGTTTCAATTTAAGAATGTTTAGTAATCTTTCCCTGACTTTATTTCTAAATTTTTTTGTTGTATAACGCATATCAAACCTTTATTTTAATTCTAGACTATAAAAATCTCTATGCAACGCCATTAGTGAGACTAGTAGCTATTAATATGTTTGAAATTATACTATTACTTGATAAATAATAATTGTATTATAAAATAGTATTATATAAAGAGAGGACTTTTTATGAGTAACAAAAATACTTTTTATAATAATATTAATGAGAAATTAAATTTGGTATTTGATTTGCAGAATATTGTAGATATTTTTGAAATTAAATTTAAAAATTATCATGAGAAAGAGAGATTTTTTAGAAAAGGTCAAAATTTAATTACAATTATGTTTGCAGTAATTCTTGGTGTTGGGTTATCTCATTTAAGCGATTTTAGTATTACTACTTTAAATTTTCTTAAAAATATCAATTTTTGGATTTTTGTTTTAGCTTATTTAGCCGTAATTTTAAGTTGGTTTGGATATCATCTTGGAATAATATCAGGCCCACTTGTAACTAATATATTAAATTATACAATTGATATTTTTCTTATTTTTGTTTATTGGTTCCTTATAAATATTTGTTCAAGTAAAAATTTTACATGGATATTCTATTTGTTAATGGTTATGTTTTTTTTATATTATATATGGGAAGGAATAAGATCTAATAAAAAAGGAATTGATGAAAAGCTAAAAGAAAAAATAAATAAAGCAAGAAAGATTAATTTAAAATATTTTATCATTTTGTTTTTCCTATTTATATTCTATAAAAAATTGTTTTTAATCCAATTTTTAAATGATATGAGTATTTTGAAATATACTTATTTATTAATTTTTTTTGTTATATTAATATATTATAGAATAGAAATAGGTAAAATATACAAAGTGAAAAAGAAGAAGGAAGAAAATATTAATAAAAAATCTAATGAGAAAAATCTAGAGGGAAATTATAAAAAAATTATAGAGAAAGCCAAAGAAGCATCAAATAGAGCAAATGCTAAGTTGTCTAAATTCCCAGTAGGAGCTGCAATATATACACAATCAAAAAAAATATTTAAAGGATGCAATATTGAATTTGATAATTATTCCAATACTCTTCATGCTGAAGAAGTAGCATTAAGTTCTATGATATTATCTGGTGCAAAAAATCCTATAAGTATTGCAATATATATCCCTGGAGATGAGAAATTACCTTTTCCGTGTGGGATGTGTCGACAATCCTTATTTGAATTAGGAGGCAAAGATTTAGAAGTAATTGCTTGCAATGACGAAAAGTGTGAAAAGAAAAAAATGAGAGATTTATTTCCTGACGGTTTTAATTTAAAATAAATTAATGAAACAAAAAAGAAAGGTGAAAGATTGAATAATAAAGCTTTAGAGAGATCAGTTAATCATTTACAAATATTATTTAGTATAGTATTTGGAATTTCTATTACTACATTACTTTCTAAGATTACTACAATTATAAATGATATAGGATATAAAAACATGAAAATTTATATTCCATATTTATTAATGGGCTTAAGTTATTTTATTTTAGTGATACCATTTTATCATGGAGCTAATAGATATATGGATCAAACTTATATATTAAATAATGATAAAAATGAAAAAAGGTTTTCATTAATGATTGATTTCTTTTTTTTATTTTTTGAGGGAGTAATATTTTTAATTCTTTCATTGTTAATTAAAAATATCCATTGGTTTTATATAATAATATGTTTATTACTTTTTTATGATTTTTTATGGGTTGGGTTGAGTTTTTTATATAACAATTGTGAACAAATCAAAAAAAATAATACAAAATATAAATGGTGGGGGATATGCAATGTAATTACTGGTATTATTATATTATTATCAAATAGTATAAATATATGGACGGATGTTATTTATTTGCATATCTTTATTTTTATTTTACTTTTCATAAGAAGTGTACTGGATTATATTTTAGTTTGGGATTTTTATTTTCCTCAAAAAGCTTAAGTTATTTTATTTATGATTGTTTAAAATTTTAAGGAATTAATATGCTTAGTATAATAGCTATAATATTTTCTTTTATTTCGTTAATCATATCTTTTGTAATAATGCTTATTAAATTAAAAGAATATCAAAATAAGGAAAAGTTGGAATTGAACATATTTATATACGAATCTATAATAACCAAAAACAATCAATATGAAACTCTTAGAAAAAATACCCCTGATTATATTTTTAATATTATGGAGAGAAATATTGAACAAAGAAAAAAGCAATTGAAAGAAGAATTTCCTAAAATATGTATATCAATTACAAACATTGGGTATAGAGAATTATATATTCATAGTGTTTTTTTCTATAAAAAAGTTTCATTGTTAAAAAAAATAAAAAATATTTTTAAAAGAAATAAAATTTCATTTATAGTGAATATCCCAAGTCTGCCTAAAGAAAAGATTGAACCTTCAGATAATAGAATTTATACAATTCCTTTAAAAAGTGAATTTGCAGAATCACTTGAAAACAATGAGGTTAGAGAAATATTTGTTGTAGATACTATTGGCAATAAATATAAATTGCCTAATAAAAAATTGAAAAATTTGATAAAGAGTATTAAGAATGAAAAAGATAATGCTTTAAAATAAATGAGAATAAATACATAATTATTTATTCCTTTACTCAAGAGAGAA
>CAZMFS010000049.1:0-9493 GCA_964565585.1 uncultured bacterium | reverse complement strand
TTATAGCATGGGTTCTTTTTGCTCTTATCTGGTTTCCAAATAAAGTTATTCCTGTATATGTAGTTATAATAGCTGTTATTCCCATTTTAATACTAAATATAGCTGAAGGAGTAAAAAGGGTTGATTCCAAGTTGCTTGAAATGGCAGATATTTATAATCTGGGTCATAAAAAAATTATAAAAAATATTTATATTCCCTCAATTGCCGGTTATTTTGAATCATCATTAAAAATTGTATTTGGAAATACTTTTAAGGTAGTTGTAATGGCAGAAGTTTTGGCACACCCTGGAGCAGGTATAGGAGAAAAAATGAGCTGGGCTAGAATTAATATAGAAACTGCCGACCTTATGGCCTGGTCGTTTCTTGTGGTAATTATTACCTTTATAATAATGGGACTACTAAATTTTTTTAAAAAGGAGAATTCTTGATTAAAATCAATAATTTAAAAAAATATTATGAAAACTTAAAAGTTCTTGATAGTATATCTTTTAATATAGATAAAAGGAAAAATACTGTTATTATCGGTCCTTCTGGTTGTGGTAAAACTACTCTTTTAAATATTATTTCTGGACTCGATCGATCATTTAAAGGAGATATTAAACAAAATTATAATAAGATAGGATATGTTTTTCAGGAAGATAGATTGCTCAACTGGAAAAATGTAAGAGAAAATATTGAAATAGTGAGGGACAAACAGGATGAAAAATTATTAAAGCATATTCTAAAAATTCTTGAAATATATAACTTGATAGATAAGAAAGTCACCGATTTAAGTGGAGGTCAGCGACAGCGAGTTTCAATAGCCAGGGCCTTTTATTATAATCCGGAGATTATTCTTCTAGATGAACCTTTTAAATCTCTTGATATCTATCTAAAAAAGAAGATATATGAGGATATACTTAAACTAAAAATAGAAACCCAAAAAACAATAATTATGGTTACACATGATATTAGAGAGGCTCTACTTCTGGCGGATAATATATTTATTTTAAGCAGTTTGCCTTCTAAAATAATAAAAAAAATAAATATTGATATTCCTTATAAAGAGAGGAGCCTTGATGATGAAAGGCTTTTTAAATATGAAAGAGATATTTACAGTTTGTTTTTGGATTAAAAGTTTATTAATAAATTTTAATAAAAGAAAATGATTTAAAAAGAGATAGAGATGCAAAATATTTTGACAACCTAAGTAATAAATAATATAATTAGTGTAGCGAAATAATAAAGGAGGGATTATGTCAGAAAATAAAAAAAATGAAACAAAAACAAATAATAATGAGGAAAGCAAGAGGGAGTCTATGGAAGCCCCTAAGAAACCGGTTGAAACCGCACATTCTATAAATATAAAAAATAAAAAACTGTATTATAAAGCAGAAACCGGTTATCTTCCCTTAAAAGATGAAGAAGGAAATATAAAAGCAAAAATATTTTATACTGCATATTTTAAGGACAGCAGTGATAGTATTTCAGAGAGGCCTATAACCTTTGCTTTTAATGGTGGTCCTGGATCTTCATCTGTATGGCTACATATGGGAGCAATTGGTCCTAAAAGAGTTGTTATAGACAAAGAAGGAGAACCTGTTAAGCCTCCCTATGAGCTAGTTGATAATAAATATACCTGGCTGGATAAAACGGATCTGGTTTTTATCGATCCTGTTACCACAGGCTACAGCAGGGCTCTAAAGGGTGAAGAAAAAAAGTATCACGAATTTAAAAAGGATATTGAGTCGGTAGGGGATTTTATAAGACATTTTATTGATAAAAAAAGGAGATGGGGATCACCAAAATTTGTAGCAGGTGAAAGTTATGGGACAACAAGAGCTGCAGGTTTATCAGGTTATTTACAGGATAGATACGGAATGTATATTAATGGGATAATGCTTCTCTCTGCAGTTACAAATTTTCAAACCATTAGTTTTGATGATGGGAATGACCTTCCCTATTTATTATTTTTACCTACCTATACTGCTACAGCTTATTATCACAATAAGCTAGAAAAAAACTATCAGCAAAATCTGGAAAAAACTTTAGAAGAGGTTAGAAAATTTGTTATCAATGATTATAGTGTTGCCCTGATGAAGGGGAGTACTCTTGATAAAAAGGAAGAAAAAAGAACAGCCAAAGCATTAAGCAGATATACCGGACTTTCAGAAAAATATATAATTAATACGAATCTAAGAATAAATATCTATCAATTTACGAAAGAGCTTTTAAGAAGCAAATCCAAAGCAGTAGGAAGGTTGGATAGCAGGGTTAAAGGTGAAAATGTTAGGGATGTAGGTGAGTATAATGATTTTGATCCAAGCTATAATAAAACAATCTATGGCCCCTTTTCTACATGCTTTAATGATTATCTATTAAGAGAATTAAATTATGAAAATGAGCTTCCTTATGAAATTCTAACAGGAAGAGTTCATCCCTGGGATTATTCTGAAAAATCTAATCAATATGTTGAGGTAAGTTCAACAATAACAAAAGCAATACATAAAAATCCTCACCTCAATGTCTGGATAGCAAATGGATATTATGATTTAGCTACTCCTTTTTTTGCAACTGAATATACAGTAAATCATATGGAAATAGCAGAAAAGTTAAAAGAAAATATAAAACTTACCTATTATGAAGCAGGGCATATGATGTATATACATAAACCTTCTCTCAAAAAATTGAAAAAAGATTTAAATAAATTTTTAGAAAGAAGTCTGTAGTTGATAACCCCATAAGAGTTGTAATTCTCTTTTGGGGTTAAATTTAAATCAATATAAAGAAATTTGTGATAAATTGTAAAAAAAATAAATTTTCATAGTATTTTTACTAATAAATTGGAGGCTGTTTTGAAGATATTAATAAGTGGGAGTCGTTATTATTCAAATTATAAAAAGATATTATCTTTTCTAAAAAAAATGAAAAAAAAATACAAAAATTTAGTAGTAATAGAGGGAGGGGCCAGGGGCGCAGATAAACTTGCCCAAAAAGCCTGTAAGCAAGCTGGGATAAAATTTAAAGAATATAATGCAAACTGGGAAAAATATGGAAAAAAAGCAGGTCCTATTAGAAATCAGAAGATGCTAGATGATAATAAGGACATTGAACTTCTTGCCGTATTTCATGAAAATCTTGATAAAAGTAAAGGAACCAGGGATATGATAAAAAGAGCTAAAAAAGCAAAAATAAAAATAATAAAATTTGATTAACTTTATAAATAATACCAATTTTAATTTGCAAATATCAAATAATACATTATCATAGGAGAGAAATAACAATAATTTTTTATAGAAAGGATAATTATTACCAAAGATATTGTTTTTAAAAATGTAACAAAGAACTTTGAACAAACTCTTGCTTTGGACAATATTAATTTTGGAATAAATCAGGGTGAGTTAATAGGATATATCGGTCCTAATGGGGCCGGGAAATCCACGACATTGAGGATATTAGCTGGTTTAATTGATAATTATGAGGGCGAAGTATTATACCGGGGAAGAAGTATACAAGATATAGATCGAAATATTCTCGGTTATATGCCCCAGGATATATCCTTTCCTGGCTGGAAAACAGTAAAACAGACTTTAGAGTTTTATCATAAATTATTTCAAAAAGATAAAAATCAGAATAAAAATAGAAAAAAAAGAGTTTCTCAAATAATGAGGATGCTTGCAATAGAGGATTATAAAAATAAAAAAGTAAAAAATCTTTCTGGTGGCTTGATTCAGATTTTAGGTTTTGCTCAGGCTATTTTACACGATCCAGATATTTTAATACTTGATGAGCCGTTAACTGGATTGGATCCCAAAAACAGGTATAAAGTAAAAAAGATACTAAAAAAGCTAAATAGAAACAACAAAACTATAATATTTTCCTCCCATATATTGAGTGATATTGAGGATTTAACTAAAAATGTGATTATTTTGAATGATGGAAGTATTATTAATAAAGGAAATATATCTGAATTGTATGAAGAGGTGAGTGATAGATATGAAGAAGAAATTGTAACTTTATATTTAAATCAAGGTATAAGTGAAAAATTAAATATAGATCTAAAAGAGGGTATAGATGCTTATAATATAAATAATAAAAATAGAATAAAGTTAACAATAAAACACAACTATAATAAATCCAGAGCAATTTCTTATTTTATTTCGGAGCTACTAAAGCTTAAATATAAAATTAAATATGTTATTCCTGAATATTGGAATCTGGAAAAAATATATAATCGCTTATTATTCAAGGAGAAAAATGAACAATCTTAAAGTGTTAATAAGGGATGATTTTGATTATTTAGTTCAATCAAAATTTATGTTATTAATATGGATATTTGTCCCACTGTTTTTTGCAATATCCTATTTTTTTATAGAAACTGCAAAATTTATATTTATGATAGAAATATTATCTTTGCTCGCTCTTAGTTCTGCTATCTTAATTATTACTAAATTAATAAATGGTAAAAATCAAAATATGTTTGAGCTGTATAAATATCGTGGAATCGAGGATAGAACAATTTTAAAATCTAAATTTATAGTTTATTTCTCAATGATATTTATATCCTTTCTTATATCAATTGGGGGAGTGGTTTCAGTTGATTATTTATTTTTCCAATCAAATATATCTGTAAATTTTTTGATAAAAATATTAAATTTTATAATTTTTTCCTGTGGGATATTTGTTTTTTCAAATTTTATTGGGATTGTTTTAGGTACACTGTTAAAGTCAATTACATCCGGTATAATTTTGGCAATTATAATTATTCATAATTTAACATTATTATTATGGCTTTTTCTAAATAAAGTTTTCTCTCAAATTCATATCTCTTTCAGCCAGTTAAAAGTATTGCCTTTTCTTTTGGGGTTTCTTGTCATTATTTTTTCTTTTTGTTTTGTTCTTTATTTAAATATTTCAAAAAGTAGCAAACTATAATTTGTTGCTATTTAGTTTTTTATATTAAATGTATAAAATTTATTGACAGGAAACTAAGATTTGCTATTATAAAGCCTATGAAATATCAATATAGGGGAAGATGAATGTATGTTGTTAAAATACATTAAAATATTCATGATTATATTATATATTGTCATCTTTTGTTATATATCATATTCTGATTCTTTGAATTCACCTTTGGAATTTGAAGAAAAAAAGAAAAAAACAGTTAAAAATCAGAAGGTTGATTTGGGAATTGATTTTATCAAATATCCTTTTATAAATATTATAAAATTTTATCAGAATTATATAAATCCTATTAAAGGCCAAAACTGTAGGATGTATCCTAGCTGTTCGGAATACGGAATGATTGTAATTAGTAAATATAATTTAACTGGTGTGTTAATGACAATGGATAGGTTGCTTAGATGCGGACATGATTTATATTTGTATGAAAGAATAGTTGTAGGTGATTCAATAAAGTATCTGGATCTTCCCCAAAAAGCTGGGCCTGATAATTCGGAGGGAAAATGAAAAAAATAATTTTTATACTTTTTATTTTACTAGTACTTATCATTAATATTTATCCGGAAACCAATGATAGAAAGCAGATTCTGGAATTTGCTAAATATCTAAAGAGTAAAGGTGAATATTATAGAGCTATTACTGAGTTTATGAGATTGAATAATTATTATCCCGATAATAGTTATTATTATTCAAATTTAAAAAACATTGCAGAATGCTATTTACGGGCCAATCATTATAAAGAATCTATACAGGTTTGGAAAAGAGTATTAAAAGAAAAAAATAAGGATTGGGAATCTACATATAATATAGCCAAAATATACAACAAGATTAATTATTTTTATGAATCAAATGATCATATAAATAGTCAATTAAAATTATATTCGAAAAAAAAGAAAGATAAGCTAATCAAGCTATCTATAAATAATGATTTTTATCTGAGCAATTATAATAATGTTAATAATAAATTGAAAAAATTATCAGCTGAAAGTTTAAAAACAAAAAAGAGAGTTAAAAAAATCTTAAATCACAATACTCCACTAAGATATAAAAGCAGAACTATTGGTGCCATATTAGCCTCTATTATCCCAGGAGGGGGATATTTTTATACAGGAAAATACGAAACTGGCATAGCAGCTATGACTCTTAATGGGTTGCTTGGATGGGCAACTTATAGTTCATTCAGAGATGGAAAGGACAGCTTGGGGGGAACGTTTGGAGTATTGTTTGCAAGTTTTCATTTTGGTTCCGTATATGGAACTTTACAAGCTGTGGATGGGTATAATAGAAAATTGAAGCTAGAATTGGCAAAAAAGGTAGAATTTTTGAAATAAGGAGGAGGTCTTTATGCATTTGATGAATAATAAGTTTATTAAAATTATGGCTTTAATAACTATTGTTTTCTTTGGTAGTACTTTTGGAGTTGGAAATTTATATGCTCAGAACCAGGTAAAACTTACTTCAGGGACAAATGTTAGAGTAGAAGTGGTAAATACAATTTCATCAGAAGGTGCTAGTGTTGGACAACAGGTTAGATTGAGAGTAGCTAATGATGTTAAAGTAGATGGTGAAGTAGTTATTAAAGCTGGTGCACCTGCTTGGGGGAAAGTAGTAAATGCTGAAGGTAATGGTATGTTAGGAAAGCCAGGAAAAATAGGCATTACACTTACAAATGTTAAGACTGTAGATGGACAAAAAGTACCTATAAGCGCTAAAAAAGTTGTTAAAGGTGAAAGTAAGCAAACCATAGCTATTGTTGTTACTTTAGTTCTCTGTCTTTTGGGGATATTTATCAAGGGAAAAGATGCAACACTACAGAGTGGAAGCTACATTGATGCACAAACAGCAGGAGAAGCTAATATAGCTATATAAATTATTATAATTGAATTGAACCCCTCTATATTATTATAACAGAGGGGTTCAAATTATAATTCTGTAGTTAAACAAACTATTTATCTTTTATTTTCTTTCAATCTTAATAGGGTTATTGGTTTATCTTGTAATTGACTAGCAGTCTTTTTCAAAACTTTTTAATAAAAATATAAGATTGATAAAATATTCTATGGGTTTATTTTTCTTTTTTATGGGTTTTTTACTATTAATTATAAGCCAGTGAATTTAAATGTATAAATATATTTTTTAAAGATATTTTTTTGCTGATTTCTTTTTAAAAAAATCAATAATTAAATGAAAAAACCCGGAAGAGACAGCTCTTCCGGGTTTTGATATATATTATATCGGTTATGTTCTATAATTTATACAAGACCCTGTTCTATCATTGAGTCCGCAACTTTTTTGAATCCGGCGATGTTAGCTCCTGCAATATAATCGCTTCCAAGACCATATTCTTTTGAAGCCTCAAGACAGCTATTATGTATATTAACCATAATTTTATGTAGTTCTTCTTCTACTTTCTCTTCTGTCCAGAATATAAATTGACTGTTTTGAGCCATTTCAAGTCCACTTGTAGCAACTCCACCTGCATTAACTGCTTTACCAGGAGCATATAAAATATCATTTTCTCTAAGAACTTCCATTGCTTCAAGAGTACAAGGCATATTTGCTGCTTCTGCTAGAGCAATCGCGCCATTTTTAACAAGAGCTTTTGCGTCATCTTCAAAGAATTCATTTTGAGTAGCAGCAGGTATAGCAATATCGATTTCTTCTCTTTTCCAGGGTCTTTCCCCTTCGAGAAATTCTACGCCAAATTTATCAACATAATCTTTTACTTTATCTCTTCCGCTTGCTCTCATTTCAAGCATGTATTCCCATTTTTCTTCAGTACCAACACCTTCTGGATCATAAATATATCCATCAGGACCTGAAAGTGTGATTACTTTTCCACCAAGTTCTGTTACTTTTTGAGCAGCACCCCATGCAACGTTTCCGAATCCGGAAAGAGCAACTTTTTTGCCTTCTAGAGAGTCATTATTAGCTTTAAGCATTTCCTTAGCAAAGAAAGTAGCACCAAATCCTGTAGCTTCGGGTCTAATTAATGAACCACCCCATTTATGATCTTTACCTGTAAGAACTCCGGTCCATTCATTAGCTAATCTTTTATATTGACCGAATAAATAACCAATTTCTCTTCCACCAACACCTATGTCTCCTGCTGGTACGTCTGTGTATGCGCCTACATGTCTGAATAGTTCCGTCATAAATGATTGGCAGAATCTCATTATCTCATCATCTGATTTACCTCTTGGGTCGAAGTTTGATCCACCTTTTCCTCCGCCCATTGGAATTCCTGTTAAGCTATTTTTGAATATCTGTTCGAAACCTAAAAACTTTAGAATACTTTCATTAACGGTTGGATGAAATCTCAGACCACCTTTATATGGTCCAAGCGCACTATTAAATTGAACACGGTAACCAACATTTACGTGATAGTTGCCATCATCATCCTGCCAGGGTACTCTAAATTTGATTATTCTCTCTGGCTCTACTATTCTTTCAAGAATTTTGTGTTCTTCGTATTTGCTATCTTTTTCAAATACTACACCTAATGATTCTAATACTTCAGTTGCTGCCTGTAAGAATTCTTCTTGCCATGGGTATTTTTTCTCTAGATTGTTTAAAACTTTTTCAACATAATTGTTCATAAAAACCTCCTTTAAGATTTTATTTAAAAGCCGGTACTTTAAACTGCTATTAATCGTTATCTTTATAACGATTAAATGGTAACTCACTAAAGTTCAATGTCAAGTAAATTTGTTCAATTTTATTGAAAAATAAATTTTATATGGTAAAATTTTTTTAAGGAGTAATATTATGTTAAATTTATCTAATTATGCCATGAATCAGAAAAAAAGTAAAGGAAGATTGAATGAAGAAAAATTTGATGATAGCAGGTCGCGTTTCGAAAGAGATCGGGACCGGATAATACACAGTGAAGCATTTAGAAAACTAGAATATAAAACTCAGGTGTTTGTAAATCATGAAGGGGATTATTATCGAACCCGGTTAACACATACGATGGAAGTATCCCAAATTGCAAGGGCTATTGGAAAGCGTTTAGGACTGAATCTGGAACTTATAGAAGCAATTGCTTTGTCTCATGATTTAGGACATACGCCTTTTGGTCATACAGGTGAAGATGTTTTGGATGAGATTCTTGATGACATAGGGGGTTTTGAACACAATCGACAAAGTTATCGGGTTGTTACTTATTTGGAAAAACGTTACCCCGAATTCAGGGGGCTCAATTTGTCCTATGAAACTTTAGAAGGAATTGTTAAACATGCAACACCATATGATCATCCATCTAATGAGGACCTTGATGATATATTTAACCTGGAGGAGGTACCATCTCTTGAAGCTCAAATTATAGATTTTGCTGATGAAATAGCTTATTTAAATCATGATATAGATGATGGGCTTGTATCAAATTTACTGGATTGGGAAGAATTGAAAAATATTGATATTTGGAATGAAAGATTAAAAAAAATTAAGCAAAAATATAAAGATTGTAAAAATAAAAATATCGTAAAATTTAGGACTATTAGTTCTCTTATTTCATATTTTATAAACGATATAATTAATACTACCAAGAACA
>CAZMFS010000048.1:0-9535 GCA_964565585.1 uncultured bacterium | reverse complement strand
AATTATTATAATATTTTTAAATGGTTTTATTTTCTCTCTTTTATATCTATTAAACCTTTTTATAAAATTTTTTATAATAATATACAATAAATAAATGCTTAAAAAAACAGATATAGCTAAAATGACATAAAACTGATAATCAAATTTCATTTCGCCTCTTTTTAATTCTAATTCATAACAAAAAATCAGTTATATTATATCATAGATGTATATATATTCAAATATCTGTTTGTTTTATATTAATTGAATTTAAAATAGTGTTTTATAAATTTGTGGCCACTCTTCAAAAATTATTTTTTTAAATTTAAAAAAGAATATTGAATAAGGAAACCCCTTATTCAATATCATATATCAATTTTTTATTATCAACTATTAAATCGGACAAACTGTCAATAATTTCTATATACTTGTCTATTTCAGGTTTAGCCTGTCTAATATAGGATTTTGCAATAACCATTTTACGCTTTGTTCTCATACCATCTTTTAATAGAAGATACGAGTTCATTATTTTAATAGCAATATCTACAAGAAATTTCGCATAATATTTTTTCTCTTCCTCGGACATGTTTTTATATTTTTTAATAGCTTTGTTCAATTTAGCCCTCATATCTTTTACTTCGTTTAATTGATGACTGCAATTTTTGGTTAAATCTTCTTCTAATTCATCAAATACCGGTTCAAGTTTCTTCGTTACTACTCCTCTTATCGCTGCTACTATTTGCAGCTGGGTTGTTCCTTCGTAAATGTTTGTAATTCTAGCATCTCTGTAATGTCTCTGAATATCATAATCTTTCATATATCCATCTCCGCCATGTACCTGAAGTCCTTTATAGGCAACCTGATTGCACATTTCAGATGAGTATGCTTTGGACATAGGAGTTAATGTGTCTGCAATTGCTTTATATTCTTTCATTTTTTTACGGTATTTTCTTTCATTTGTTTTTTCATATTTTCTTTGATAGGCTTTTTTATAATCAACCATTTGAGATGTATAGTATGTTAAAGCTCTTGCAGCTTCGATATTTATTCTCATATCTGTCAGCATATCATAAACAGCAGGAAAGTTTTCGATTGCTTTCCCGAATTGTTCTCTTTCCTTCGCATAATCAAAGGCAGCTCTGTAAGCCGCTTCTGCAATACCAAGTGATTGTCCTGCAATGCCTAATCTAGCACCGTTCATCAGCTCCATAACATACTTTATAAGCCCCATTCTTCTTCTTCCAATTAAAAGGGCTTCAGTACCATTAAATTGCATTTCACATGTAGGAGACCCGTGTAGTCCCAGCTTATCTTCAATTCTTCTTATTTGAACGGTTTCATCTTTTTCAATTAAAAACATTGAAAGGCCTCGGGCATCCGTGGTACCTTCCTCACTTCTTGCCAAAACCAGAGAAACATCAGCATTTCCATTTGTTATAAACCTCTTTGTGCCATAGAGCTTCCATGTATCTTCATCTTCATTGTATACTGCTTTGGTTCTAACTCTCTGTAAATCGGAACCTGCTCCAGGTTCAGTTAAAATCATTGCTCCGGTTACATCACCGTTTGCAAACATCTTAACATATTTTTCTTTAATCTCTTCATCAGCAAAATCAAAGATGGTCTCCCCGATATCCTGAAGGGAAAAAATATTCATTAAACCAGCTTCTGCTCTTGCTACAAGTTCAATAAGCATAATATATATGATTGTAGGAAAGTTCAATCCGTTGTATTCTCTTGGAAGTGTCACTCCTGTAAATCCTGCATCTCTAATTAGATTTAAAGCTTTCTGGGTATTTGGATGATACTGAACATCTCCATTTTCAAGTATCTGCCCCTCCTCATCAATATCTTCTGCCATAGGTGCAATATCTTCACCGCATATTTTTCCCATTATTTCTAGGGCTTTTTTGTAATTTAACATTGCTTCCTGATAATTTTCTGGAGCATAGTCGTGTTTTTCCGATTGCTCATAGTCTTCTTCATATAATCCAACAATCTCTTTTAAATCCAAATTCTCGTATTTAAACAACATATCTTTGTTATCAAGGAAAAAGTTTTCCATATATAACTCTCCTTATTATTTATTTTTTTAATTCTTCATACGCATTCATTAATTGAGGTACAACCTCTTTATAATCTCCAACTATTTTATAATCAGCTACATCAAAAATAGGTGCATCGGGATCTGTATTTACAGCCACTATCTTAAAGGATTCTTCCATGCCTGCTCTATGCTGAATAGCACCTGATATTCCTATGGCAAAATAAAGTTTTGGACGAACAGTTGTACCAGTTTGCCCAACCTGCCTTGCTTCATCAACAAAGCCTGCATCAACTGCTGCCCTTGTAGCACCGACTCCTGCATTGAGCTTACGGGCAAAATCAAAAATCATCTCAAATCCCTTTTTGGATCCAAGTCCCATACCTCCTGCTACAATAATTTCTTTATCTTTTAAATCAATCTTTTTCTTTTTTTTGTGTCTATCCAGAATTTTTACATCTTTTATAACAGAATCTTCAAACTCAACATCTACTTTAATCTTTTCTGCGTCTTTTTTGTTCTTTTTTTTCTGCATAACCCCTTCTCTAACTGTAGCCATCTGTGGTAAATAATCAGGAGAAATAATAGTTGCTCTGATATTTCCACCAAAAGCAGGTCTTATCTGATACAGCATCTTTTCCTCACCTATTTCCAGTTCGGTACAATCCGCTGTCAATCCTGCATATAAATACGATGCAAGTCTCGGGGCTAAATCTCTCCCTATTTTAGTGGCACCATATAGAATAATCTGTGGATTTTCTTCTCGAATAATTTGTTTTCCAGCAATAAAATAGGGCATGTTTCTGTAATATTTTAGTTCATCATGCTCACAGTAATATATTTTATCGGCGCCAAATTCGCTTATTTTATCAAGAAGATGATCAACTTTATCTCCAAGGATAAAGGCGCTTACTTTTTCATCCAAATCATCAGCTAATTTAGAAGCCTTGCTTAATAATTCAAAACTAACATCATTTATTTTACCATCCTGCTGTTCTATAAAGACCATTACACTGCCTGTTCTTTTCATAATCCACCTACCCTATTATTTTTGCATTTTTAAGTTCTTTCATCAACTGCATAGCACCTTTTTTGTCAGGTTCTAACTCTTTTGTTTCTCCTTTTTTTAATACAACACTTTCAATATTTTTTACTTTAGTAGGAGAACCAAATATCCCAATTTTTTCCAAATCTATTTCAATGTCATCGACTGTTATAACAGGTATTAACAAATTATTTTTTTTCAAATGTTCTTCAAGCTCATCTTCATCCTCGAACTGAATCATTTTATGTAACGCTTGTTCAAAATTTAATCTTGTCATTGCATTTTTATACTTCATCATCTTTCTAACTTCAGGAGGTCTTGGCTCATTTGCCTCCTCGGTCACTGTCGCTAAAAATGGAAGATTTGTTTGAACTTTTTCTTCTCCCCCTTCAATTAATCTTGTTATCTGAGCTTTATTACCATCAAGTTTGTTTAAATTTTTAACATAGGTTAACTGGGTAATATCCAGTTTTTCGGATACCTGTGGTCCAACCTGAGCTGTATCTCCATCAATAGCCTGTCTTCCTGCAAAAACCATATCATAATCAGGGAAAAACTCCTTAATTATACTTGCAAGAGAATATGCTGTAGACCATGTATCTGAACCGGCAAACTTTATATCACTTGCCAGATAAACATTATCTGCTCCTCTATATAAAGATTCTTTTAATATTTCAACAGCAGAAGGTGGTCCCATAGTCAAGACATTGACTTCTGCATCATATTTATCTTTTATACGAAGAGCCATTTCCAAAGCATTAAGATCTTCAGGATTAAAAACAGCAGGTAATGCTGCTCTATTAATAGTACCATCTTCTTTCATAACATCTCCAGATACATCATGAGTATCCGGTACTTGCTTAGCTAATACAACAATTTTGTAACTCAAAACTGCCTCCTTTAATCTATTATTTTTTCATTGAGGATATTGCCACATTTTTTATTTGTTGTCAAGTTCAAATGAATATCATTCATTTATCAAAAACAATTTTTTCAACTTCCTCCATCTTTGAAACAAAATGAGGGGTTATCCCTTTTTTTACCTTTTCAGGAATGTCCTCATAGTTTCTTTTATTTGCTTCAGGAAGAATAATTTCTTTTATTTTATCTCTTTTAGCTGCTACAACTTTTTCTCTAATACCACCAACAGGAAGCACATTACCTGTAAGTGATAATTCGCCAGTCATAGCAATTTTATCACTAACCTTGTTTTCGGTTAAAAGTGAAAGTAATGCTACAACCATTGTAATACCTGCTGATGGTCCATCTTTCTTAATAGCCCCAGCCGGTACATGCAGGTGAATCCCTCTATTTTCAATTATTGCACTTTCTATATCATATTCATCTGTAACCGATTTCACATAGCTGTAAGCGATATTTGCTGATTCCATCATAACATCTCCGAGCTGTCCCGTTAATTTCAGATCCTTACTGCTTTTGTCTTTGATAAATATTGCTTCAATAACCAATGTATCTCCACCCATCGGTGTCCAGGCAAGACCTTTAACCATCCCCGGTTTGGTTATTTTTTGCCATTTTTGCTTTTCAAATTTTGGTTTTCCGAGATAATCTTCAACATCATTTTTATATACAGTAATCTTTTCCCTTTCCTCTTCTTTCTTTTTTGCGAGTTTAAGGGCTATCTTCCTTACAATTTTGTTTATGTTTTTTTCCATGTCTCTAACTCCCGCCTCGCGGGCATACTTCTTTGCAATAACTCTTAAAGCACTTTTTCTAATAGTTGCAAGATCGGTGTCTATTCCATGCTGGTCAAGAGATTTGGGAACAAGATATTGTTTCCCTATTTCAACTTTTTCCTGGTCTATATATCCCGGAAGTCTTATAGTTTCCATTCTATCAAGAAGTGGTCTTGGAACTGTATCGAGTTTATTTGCCGTACAGATAAATAATACTTCAGATAAATCAAATGGTACATCAAGATAATGATCTCTAAAAGTAGAGTTCTGTTCGGGGTCAAGAACCTCAAGAAGCGCAGCTGATGGATCACCCTGATAGCTCATTGCCAGTTTATCCACTTCATCAAGCATAATAATTGGGTTCTTGCTTTTAACGGTTTTTAATGCCTGCATAATTTTGCCAGGCATTGCTCCAACATAGGTTCTTCTATGCCCTTTTATTTCTGATTCATCCTTCATACCCCCAAGAGAAAATCTATAAAATTTTCTATTCATAGCTCTTGCCAGAGATCTTCCAACGGATGTTTTTCCTACACCTGGAGGACCTACAAGCAACACAATTGAACCTTTGGAGCTTGGTTTCATTTTTTTAACAGCTAAAAATTCAAGAATACGATCCTTAACATCTTCGAGACCATAGTGGTCTTTATCAAGAATTTTTTGTGCTCGGTCTATATCAACATTATCATCAGTTCTTTCATTCCACGGAAGGGACAACAAGGTATCCAGATAATTTCTTACAACTCCGTATTCTGCTGATTTTGTTTCTAAAAGCTCAAGCTTCTCCAGCTCATTTTCTATAGTCTCTTCAGCTTCTTCATTCAATCCGGATTTAACATTTTCAAATCTTTCCTTAAATTGTTCAACATCCTGGGTTTTTTCATCTTTTTCAATTCCCAGCTCCTTTTTTATCATCTTAAGCTGTTCTTTTAAAAAATATTCTCTCTGTCTTTCTGATACTTTTTCTTCTATCTCTTTTCTTATCTTATTTTGCATTTTAAGCATCTCTTTTTCCTGGTTTAGTAATACTAAAAGTTGGTTTAACCTTTCTTTTACATCATAAATTTCAAGAATTTCCTGCTGCTGCTTTGGTTCTACATTTAATATGCTTACAACTAAATCAGCTAAAGTCCCGGGATCTTCATCAATATTAAATAGATTGAGCTTCATTTCTTTACTCATAAGCGGATTATTTTCGATTATATATTTTATATCTGCATATACATTTTTTGTTAAAGCTTTTATCTCGGCATCTTCTTCCTCCATAATATCATCCTGATAGTCAACTGCAGCGGTTATATAAGGATCCATGGATATAAATTTTTTAACTTCAAATCTTTTTATCGTGTTAACAAGGATATTGTACTGTCCTTCAGGAAGCTGTACTTTTTTGAATATTTTAGCAACAGTTCCTACCATGTATAGATCATCATCTGTTATCTCGTCGTAATCATCAACTTCATTTTCCATATATAAAAATCCGATAAGATGATCTCTTTCCATTATATCATCGATCATCTCTTTCATACCCTCATCACTTACCGTGATAGGAGCAACTATTCCCGGAAAAATCGGGCGTGATTTTAAGGGTAATATAAACAATCTATTTGGTAACACTTCGTTAGCCTTTACAATTTTACTTTTCATGTCTTCTAAGTCAGCTTTATTAGCCATATTTTGTATTATTTTATCACTATCTTTAATATCAGCCATATAGAACACCTCCTAAATCAAAAATTATTATAACACATGAGATTAATAAATAAAAGTGATAATTAAAACCTAAATCGCTAGCTACCCTATTAAAACACAGTATATACCATCCTTCTACTTTTTAAATAATTCAACACCAAATATGTTCCTAAAACTACAATTAAAAATTTAAATATAAATAGTTTCCCTTAAATAAATTGCTGCATTGCCGGATATTTTAACACGATTTTTATAATTTTCACAGTAAATTTCCCCCTCATTTAGAATATTGATAGGCTATCATCCTGTTTTTATTTAATTTTTTTGCCCAGCATGGAATAAGTGTAGTATGAGAAGAACCTGTCATCGGATCTTTTTCTATACCTAGAGAAGGAGCAAAAAAACTAAGCTTAAAATCATATTTTTTATACTGTGAACTTTCTGAGGTAACTATTTCTCCTAAAGTATTAACTTTTTTTAGCAATTTAAAATCCAACTTAATCTTCTTTATCTTCTTTTCATTATCATATATCAATAAATAATCTCTCGATTTTAATACCTTTTTTGGCTTTATATTTATTGACCTGTGTAAAATACCTGGGTAGTTAACTGTTTTAGCAGGTCTTGAAGGGAAATTCATAGATAATAATGAATCTGTTTTGTTTGAAATTAACTTATGACTTTTAGTATCAAGCTCTACCTTTTTTAAACTCCTATCTATATATTCAAAAACAATATATGCACTTGCCAGTGTTGCATACCCACAAAGATCGATCTTTGCTTCGGGAGTAAACCATCTTAATTGAAATCTATTTTTATTCTTAACAGGAAAAGCTGTTTCGGATAAATTATTTTTTACTGCAATTTGCTGTAATTTCCCATCCTCAATCCAGCTATCCAATATGCATACATCAGCAGTATTTCCCCTAAATTTATCTGAAGTAAACACATCAACCTGAAACATAGGTATTTTCACAGATCTCCTTTTTTATATTTTATCAATTATACGGGATTATAGAATTTTTTCAGGGAAAAAATTGAATATTAAATGGTTTTTTTAATAAATCTTTAAGTTGAAAAATTTTTTTGCTTTTTTTCTTTGAATATAAAACAATTTCAAAAGAAACGTCCACAAATTCAGAAAGAACCTGTAAGCATGCCCCGCATGGATAGATTATCTTATCAGAGCTACTTAATATATACATTTTACTAAACTTTTTAACTCCTTTAGTTACAGCATTGAATATAGCAACTCTTTCGGCACAAATTGTTAATCCGTAGGATACGTTTTCAACATTTACACCTTTAAATTCTCTGCCATCCTCGGAAACTAAAATAGCCCCTACCCTTAATCGGGAATAGGGGCTATAAGAATTACTAATTAATTTTTCTAATTTATTAAAATAGGATTGTTCCATTATTCTTCAATTTTTTCCACATTAGCACGTGGAACAATACTTTCTTCTTTGCTTTCAACAAGCTCTACTCTAAAGGTCCTAGCCTTTGATTCGGATTCAAGTTCCTGTAGTTCCGGAATCATCTCTTTTATTTCAGCTATTTCTCCAAAATTGGGTTCACGAATTATTCTTACCTGGTCACCAACTTCAAGTCCTTGGCTGCCGCTGGAATCAGCACTTACTTCTGATGTATCTTTCTCGGTTGGTATTATTACTTCCGGTCTTAGAACACCTGCTCTAATCTGTGTAGCTCCGTTGATAGAAGCCCATTGACCTTCATTCTCCTGAAATAGTTCAAATGTTCTTTCAGCCATATGCATTTCGCCGAAACCTTCTGTTACAACCAGTGTAAAACCGATCTCTTCATGTCCTGTTATAGCAACACCGATATCATAACCTAATAGTTCTTTGATATCCTGATCATCTATTCCGCCAACTACGATACCGTTTACTCCAACGTCCTGAGCTTTCTTAATTGCATCAGATCTAATATATGAACCACCAATAACAATTTTACCTTCATATTCTTCTTTAATTTGATCAGCTGTCAGTTCTTCATCTCTGGAATCTACTGCAATTACTATTTCTCCATTTTTTTCTCCTGAAAGTCCAAAAATTCCCTGAATAAAAGTTGCAACCGATTCTACAACTGCACCTTCATTTTCAATAATATCTACAACTTTACCATTCACGTAAGCATTTACTTCTATAGGAATTGGTGGTTCTCTAAGTAATACCTGACCGGTAACATCCGAGATGTTATCAATTTTTCCATCAATAGGAGCTTTTACATAATTTTTAAATAATCCAAAAAAGGATTTATATAAAGCTATATTTTCACCCTGTTCGATTTTTTCTCCTTCACCCTTAAGCATTACATCTTTTACTTCTTCTGGAGCTATTCCTAGTTTGTTTGCAACATTTAAGGGTTGAACATTTCCCGGAAGGTCCGTTTTAGCTATAACCTGATCATACTTTACTTTGTCACCTTCATTAACAAGAACTTCACCCTGCAAGGGTAAAATTCTACGTTTCTTTACTACTGTTTCTTTTGTTACTTTTAAACCTGGAGTGAATGCTTGTGCCACTTGAAACCTCCTTTATTTCTCTATGTTTAATCTTTCCAATGGATATGCATTCATAGCTTTAGACCATTCAATCAATTTTTCTAATCTTTCTTCCTTGTTTTGTGGTAAATTAAATGGTTTTCTTCCTCTAGCATCAAAAACTAATCCAGCTGTTCCACCGGTAACTCTAACTTTTCTTTTTTTGCCTTCTCCCTGACCTATATCAAATCTTTTTGTTGGATCTATTGTAATTACAGCTTCCTGTTCCCTTTCCAGAGGTATTCTAAATATTTCACCGTAGTTAATTGTCTTCTTAATTGTATTACCATCCATAATTTCTGATATATTATATGGAAGATTTTCATCTTTATACTTCTCTTCAAATTCTTCTTTTTTCAATGGATATTCAATTTCTACATCCATCACCTTTTTGCCGTATTTTTTAGCATTTCCTACAGGCACTATACTAGTTCCAAGATAAATTAAACAATCTCTTTCAAATACCTGTGTAGCTGCCTTTTTGTGAACCTGGGACAAAACACCCAGCTGCAGCA
>CAZMFS010000047.1:0-9916 GCA_964565585.1 uncultured bacterium | reverse complement strand
ATCTCTGTCTTGTGATCTCCAGCTCTTTGATTTTTTGATCTTTCTCCAAAAGAGATATCGCCTTTTCTCTATTTTCAATCTCATAGCTTAATTGAATAGAAGTTGTTCTTTGGAGCATTGAATTTTTATATTCCTGGATTTGTACATATTTTTCATAGAATTCATTTGATTTTAAAGTGTTATTATTTATTTCATAAATTGATGCAATATATTTTAATACATGGGATATCATATTTTTTTCACCGATTTTCTCATAAACATGGAAGGAATCCAGCATATATTTTAATCCGTTATTATAATCTTTCTTG
Organism: uncultured bacterium; assembly: GCA_964565585.1. Classification (GTDB taxonomy): domain Bacteria; phylum Macinerneyibacteriota; class Macinerneyibacteria; order Macinerneyibacteriales; family Macinerneyibacteriaceae; genus Macinerneyibacterium. Next base: position 9,608 of record CAZMFS010000047.1, on the reverse strand, counting down.
TTGTAATAAAAAATACCCATATGATAAAGTATATGGGCTTTAAATAATTTATTTATTTTCTCTTTATAAGCCAAAGCTTTATTTAGATGATCAAGTTGAAGAAAAAGATTGTTTTTTCTTCCATATATCATTGATTTGTATAAATGTATATTAGCCATTTCGTTATTATAATTTTTTATATCCGGTGTTTCTTCTGCAAAATTTAGCCTACTCATAGCTCTGTCCAGATTGTTTAGTTCAATTAAACATTTTGAAATATTTATATTCGAAACAGCAACAATCTGTCTGTTTTTAGATCGCAAGCTAGAACTAATAGCCTTTTTAAAATATTCAATCGCTTCATGGTAATTTCCAATATCATAGTAAATTTCCCCTATATTATCATAGATATAACTGAAAGGTCTTTCAGAAGTATTTTGCTTTAATTCCAGTGCTCTAAAATATGATTTTAATGCGTTATAGGTGTCACCTATTATTTTATAATTCCAACCAATATTATTTAATATAGTTATTTGCATATCAATGTTACCAAGATTGTGATACTCTTTGTAGCTTACTAAATATTCGTTAATTGACTGTGTTATATTTCCTTTTTCAAAATGAATCAGTGCTTTATTGTATTGAAAAAGAGCATATAAAAAAGGACTTCTTTTTTGAGTAATTTTATTTTGCATTATTTCTAATAAATTTTCTGCTTTGATGATCATATTGGAATGAAGATAGTGAGTAATAAATCTCTGGGTAATTATTCCTAGCTCTGTTAAGTAGTAAGGGGATTGTACCAGCTGAACCGATAAAATAAGATTATCATGATTGAATTTTTTATCAGTCATCAAAGCTGTAAATTCCTCATATATCTTTACAAGATTAATGAGAGAGCTATTATTTGTGTTATCCACATGTTTTTTAGCCTCATTTAAATAATAGTCTGGAAACATCTTCTTATTTTGTGATAATAAGGACTGGGTTTTATACAGTAAAATTAAGATGTAATTCTCTTTGTTCTCCTTATTTTGGAAATTTATAAAAAGTTTATTGAAAATATCATCCGAATTTTTATAGTCAGAAAGAAATAAGATTTTTGCTGATTCCAGAACTCCTTTATCATAATTTATCCTTTCAGATTTTTTAAATGTTTTTAAGGCAAGTTCCGTAGCCTTCTTATTATTCCCCATAGACCAAAACTTATAACTTTCATCAATATTATTATTTATATCAATAAGGGATTTGTTAATATCACCATATGATACAGAAATTAGTAATGAAATAATAATTACAACCGGATAAACAATTTTCATGTTATAAATATGTTTCTGTTTTTTAATTATGTCAAGATACCAGCAAAAATAATTCAAAATATTCTTTGATGAAAGTAAAAAAATAAATTATAATATAATTTGTTTAAGAAATATAATAGATAGAAATTGATAAGTTTATAAAAAAAGGAGTTTTTATGGCAAAAAAAAGAAAAATTAAGGCCGATGATTTGTATGATTTTGAGCTAATAGGCAATCAGGACCTTTCAAATGATGGAAAAGCTATTGTTTTTGGGAAACAGAGGGAAAATAGGGATGAAGAAAAGAAGTATAAAAATTTATTTTTGCTAAATACAGAAACAAATGAAGTAAAACAGTTTACGACCGGAGAGCATGTAGATATGACCCCTGTCTTTTCAAATAATGATAAGTATATTGCATTTTTATCAAATAGAGAAAATAAAAAGCAGTTTCAAATTTATATTATTCCTACAGAGGGGGGAGAAGCAAGAAAAATAACAGATGTTGATGGAACAATTGGAGAAATAACCTGGTCCCCGGATGATAAAAATATACTATTTACCTTTTCTGAGAAGGATAAAAAAATAAAAGAAGCTGAGGAAAACGAGAAAGGACTTACAGAAAGAAGAATTAAAGATATGTTTTATAAAAGCAATGGCAGGGGATTTCTTTATAAAGACAAGATGCATATATGGAAAGTTAATACTGAGAATGAAAACATGTTACAGCTTACCGATGATAATAAATATAGCGAAAGTAATCCTATATGGGATAATAATGGGGAATATATTTATTTTTTATCAAATAGAAGTAAAAACCCGGAAAAAACTCCTTACCTTATGGATATTTGCAGAATGGATCCGGAGGGAAATGAGATTGAGGTGCTTGATACGGTAAATGGATCAAAAAGCAGTCTGAAAATTTCCCCTGATAATAAATATCTCTCCTATGTTGGGTTTGAGGTTAAAGATAAATACGTTAAGTTAAATAGATTATGGGTTAAAAATCTTGAAACACATGAAGAAAGATGTCTTATGAAAGAATATGATAAAAATATAGGTAGCCATACTCTGGGAGACATGGGAAGTGCAGGTTTTGAAGCACCTGTTTGGGATGAAAATAGTGAGAATATTTATTTTCAAATAACAGAAAACGGGAAGGTTACTCTTAATAAAATAAATATTGAAACAAATAAAATTGAAAAGGTTATTGATAAAAAAGGTGCTGTGGGAAACTTTTCTGTATTTAATGATGAAAAGATTTATTATTACTATAAAAATTTTTATGATCCAAATCAAATTTATATGTATGATTTAAAAGAAAAAAAGGAAGAAAAACTTACAAACTTAAATCAAAACCTTTTGTCCAGAATTGATTTTGGTGAGTTAGAGGAAGTTTGGTATGAAAATAGAGAAGGTAGCAAATTACAGGGGTGGATATTAAAACCACCTTCATTTGATAAAAATAAAAAGTATCCTTCAATTTTGGAAATACATGGCGGTCCAAGAGCACAGTACGGATGGGGATTTATGCATGAATTTCTCTATTTAGCTTCGCAGGGATATGTTGTTTTTTTTACAAATCCAAGAGGTGGAGATGGCTATGGAGAAAAACATATGCGTGCTATAGTTAATAGCTGGGGAACCGTGGATTATAAAGATTTAATGGACTGGACGAATGTTGTTGAAAATTTAGAATATATTGATGAAAATAGGGTTGGAGTTACAGGAGGAAGTTATGGTGGATACATGACAAACTGGATAATTACCCATACGGATAGATTTAATGCTGCAGTAACTCAGAGATGTGTAAGCAATTTGATTAGTTTCTGGGGATCAAGTGATATGAACTGGATTACGCAGATATTATTTGGTAGTTTACAGCCCCCATGGGAGGATTTTGAAAATTACTGGGAACAATCACCTATGAAATATATAGGTAATGTGTCAACTCCTACCAAAATTATTCATAGCGAAAATGATTTGAGATGTGATATTGAGCAGGCCGAGCAGGTATACACAGCTTTGAAATATCAGGAAGTTGATACAGAATTTATACGCTATCCTGATGAGAGCCATGATTTATCTAGAGGTGGAAGAACCGATAGAAGAATTTCCCGGTTAGAACATATTTCACAATGGTTTGATAAGTATTTGAAGTAATATAGTTTATCAAATTGTGTGGAAAGGGTATAATTGAGTTTAAAAAATAAAATTATATTAATATTTACTTCTATTGCTGTAATATTTTCTGCTGTTTTGATATTTGTTTCATATCAGAACTATAGGAAAGATTTTATTCATGATTTAAAAAAGAATTCTAAAGATATTGCAGTGCTTGGAGCTAAATCAATAGATGCTGAGAAATGTAAAAACCTCCTGAAAAGAATGAAGGTTGAACCGGGCAAATATCAAGGCATTGATTCTACTAAAAAATATCTCCTTGATAGAAAAGAAAGATATAGATTAGAAATGGGTTCAGAATATCAGGAAGTTGTAGAGCAGCTAAATAGGATAAAAAATTTACAGAGCAAAACTATCCTTTATGCATACATTCTTTTTCCGACTAAAAACAAAAATTATGCAAGATTTTTGGTAGATGCAGATCTTCCTAAAAGAACAGTCAAAAAAGATATACAGATTGAAGGTTCCGTTACAAATATTGCACATATAAGCAAGTTATATGATATTTCAAATCAAAATACTACAAAAAAGGCTCTAAAAGAAGAAAAGGTTGCAGTTACAGAAACCTTTATCTATGATGAGGAATATAAATCCAATTCAATTATGATTTTTGCGCCGATATTTGACAAAAATAATGAATATGTTGCTACTCTTGGTATTGATATCTCTGATGAGAAAATTAATCAAATTCTTAAAAAAAATTTGATTATTAATATTTTTACCGCAGCGGTTATTACTTTAGGGATAATTATTATTATTATCCTTTCATCTTCATTTTTAACGAAACCTTTAAAAAATATAACAGAAGCTGTATTAAAAGTTCGTGATAAAGATTATAATATAGATCTACCTACTTCTAGAAGTGATGAGATAGGCAGTTTATCCAAAAGTTTTGAAAAAATGGCTGAAAGAATAAAAAGATATGAAAATGAAATGGAAAATCTAAACAGGCAATTAAAAATTGATAATGAAGAATTAATGGTGACATTAAAGAGTATTGGGGAGGGAGTTCTTTCTGTTGATTCTGAGGGGAAAATAGCATTGATGAATAATGTAGCTGAAAAATTAACCGGCTGGAAACTAGAAGAAGCAAAGACCTTAAATTGTGATGATATATTATATTTTGTTGATGAAGAAACTCATGAAAAAATAAAAAATCCAATCAGAGAGGTTCTAAAAGAAAAAAGAAAAAAAAGGATTAAAAGAAATACTTTACTTGTTTCAAAAAATGGGTATAAATATATAGTTTCGGGAACGGCCTCGCCGATATTTGATACCGATAATAACATGTTGGGGGCAATACTTATTATTAAAGATATAACCCAAATTGAAAAATATAAGGAGGAAATTGAGAAGCATAAAAAATTAGAATCTATAGGATTGCTGGCAGGCGGTATTGCACATGATTTTAATAATTATTTGATGGGTATTCTTGGGAATATAAATCTTGTTATGGAAAGTATGAAAAAAAATCTCAAAAAGGAAAAAATAAAAAGTCTTTTGAAAAAAGCTGAAGATTCAGCTTATAATGCAAAAAGTTTAACAAAACAGCTGCTTGTATTTTCCAAAGGTGGAGAGCCTATAAAAGAAGTTGTAGATACTAAAAGTCTTATTAAAAAAGTATCAGAAGAATTATTAACACAAAAAGATGTAAATACAGAAATTGTAATTGATGATGATTTGAAAAAAATATATGCTGATGAGGGACAGATAAGACAGGTTCTAAAAAACATAATTGAAAATTCTATAGAAGCTATTGATGAAAAAGGCCTTATTACAGTTTCTGCAAGGAATGTAAAAATAAAGAAAAAAAAGTATCTGCCCAATTTAGAGGGGAAATATGTGAAAATAAAAGTTTTTGATAACGGAAAAGGTATAAAAGAAAAATATCTTAATAAAATATATGACCCTTTTTTCACCACCAAATCGGGGAAAAACGGTTTAGGTTTATCTATAGCTTTTTCTATAGTAAAAAAACACGATGGAGAAATTACTATAGATTCCGGAGAAGAAATGCATACAGAAGTTAGTATATATATTCCTGTTGCCGATGAAAACGATATTTATGAGTATGAAAATGAAAAAGATATATCTTTTGATAAAAGAGTTCTAGTTGTTGAGGATAATGATATTGTTGCAGATACACTTAAGGATATATTAATACATTTTGGATGCGATGTGTTTGTGGCAGATAATGGGAAAAAAGCAGTTAAGCTATTTAATAAAAAAAATAAGGACAATAAAAAAATCGATTTAGTGATTCTGGATTATAAAATTAATAAAAATGAAACCGGATTAAAAATTTTTAAAAACCTTAAAAAAATCGATCCTGAAGTTATTGCAGTTATTTCCAGTGGATATTCGAGTACCTCTATAATGTCCAATTATGATGAATATGGATTTTATGACAAGCTTGAAAAGCCCTTTGAATTAAAAGATATATATGAATTGCTTAGAAAAATACCAAATAGAAATGATGGTTAAAAAATGAGATATAAAATAATATAATTGATAATTTTTATAAATAATTAGAATTAAAGGAGGGAATATGAAAAAGCTTATAGTTTTTTTTATTATCTTGACAATTTCTTTTTCGATGTTATATTCTGAGGATATTTCAAAGGATTTTAAATATATCAAAAAAAGCAAAGATGTATTCAAAACTCCCGAATCAGTTAAGTATGATCTCAAGAGAGATTTGATTTTCGTAGCAAATATTAATGGATCTCCTACAGAAAAGGACGGGAATGGATTCATTTCGAAGCTAAACTCCAGCGGAGATGTTTTGAAACTAAAGTGGATACAGAATCTTGATGCTCCCAAAGGTATGGGCATTTATAAAAATTACTTATATGTTACAAATATTTTCGAGGTTGTTAAGATCGATATAAACAAATCCAAAATAGTAAAAAGAATAGATATGAATGGGACCTTTTTAAACGATATTGATATAGATGACAAAGGGAATGTATTTGTTTCGGATATGGCAACTAAGAATATTTATAAAATAAATAAAGATGATGAATATGAGAAACTATATAGGGATGCATCAGTGATAACAAGACCTAATGGATTGAGGATAAAAGCAAATTATCTGTATATAGGGTCATCCGAGTATATATTTAAATTAAATCTGGATAATATGAAAGTAAAAAAAGTTGTTGATGGATTGAAGAATACCGATGGGGTGGTTTTTACCAAAAACAATAATATTATATCTTCAAATTTTAGTGGAGAATTATTCTTTTATGATATTAAAAAGAACAAGCTTTTGAGTAAAAAGTTGGATCATGGTTCTGCAGATATAGGCATAATTGAGAAAAAAGACATTTTGCTTGTCCCAGATTTTAAAAATAGTATATATTATTATAAGATTAAATAATATTATATGAATATGCTGAAAAATAACGAGTATGATAAACTTGTCAATCTAAGACATTACCTCCACAAATATCCTGAATTATCCGGTAAGGAATATTACACTTCGGATAAATTAATTAAATTTATAAAGAAATATCATCCCGATAATTTGATAAGAAATTTAGGCGGTAACGGGTTCGCAGCGGTATATGGTAATAAAGTTGAATCTACGGTAATGTTCAGGGCCGATTTAGATGCTCTTCCCATAGAGGAGAAAGTTGATATTTCATTCAAATCAGCTAAAGATGGGGTATCTCATTTGTGTGGGCATGATGGTCATATGGCAACTCTTGCAGGATTATCGATACTATTAAATAAATATAAAATAAAAAATGGAAGGGTTGTACTGTTATTCCAACCCTCAGAAGAAACGGGTCAGGGAGCTAAAAGAGTTCTCGAAGATCCTAAATTTAAAAAAATTGCTCCTGATTTACTTTATGCATATCATAATATTCCCGGTTTTAAGAAGAACAAAGTAATTTTAAAAAGAGGCTATTTTTCCTCAGCTTCATCCGGTATGAGTTTGAAATTAAAGGGGGTATCCTCTCATGCTGCATATCCCGAGAAGGGAATTAGCCCCGTAAGTTCTCTATCAAAATTAGCTAAAAGATTTAAAAAACTAAACAGTTTCAAACAAAATAATTATAAATTTATAACGATAGTGGGGGTCAATATCGGAGGTAAGGCCTTTGGTACATCCCCGGGCAATGGAACAGTACATGCAACATTGAGAGCTAAAAAAAATAAAGAGTTTGAAAAATTAAAAAGTGAAGTTGTTAGAATAATAGAAAAAGTATCATATGAAGAAAATATTGAAATCGATATTAGTTTCAGAGAAAAGTTTAAAGCAGTAAAAAACAGCGATAGAGCTTTTAAGATTCTGACTGAGGGGCTTAAAGGCAGATCGATAAAAACAGTTCAAAATTCTGATTCTTTTAGATGGTCTGAGGATTTCGGAGAATATTCATTGAAATATGACAGCTGTTTATTTGGTATAGGTATAGGAGAAAAAGCAAAAAACCTACATAATCCAAATTATTATTTTCCGGATGAGATTATGAAAACAGGTATAAATGTTTATATCTCTATTCTTGAAGAATTGAAGCTTTTATAGTTTTTTCCTCATATCTTCCCCGCCGATAACTATACCGCGAGCCATTTCATGAAGGCGGGACATGATTCTTTTATCCAGTTTATGAACAAGTTCGGATGCTCCCAAATCTGAGATAAATAATGTAGGAAGTTTTTCCTGATATCTTTTATTTACGAGAGTAAATACTTTTTCTCTGGACCATTCATTTAAATTTTCGATGCCTAAGTCATCTATAACCAGAAAAGCTGCTTCAGATACATCTTTTAATAATTCTTCATTATCTGTAGCTTTAAGCTCGTTGAGAAATATTGGAAGACTGATGTATTTTTTTTGCAGCAATTTATATTTGTAAAATGTAGGTCGATAAACTAAATTAAGGAGTGAGGCTATTGCAAGATGTGTTTTCCCCGTTCCGATGTCTCCTATTAAAAGAAGGCTTTCACCGTTATTTAAAACAATATCGAAATTTTGGGTGTATTTATTAATAGTTTCATAGGCTGCTTTGTTTTCTTCGGAAACTTGAAATTTTTTAAAATCTTTTTTTTCAAATCTCTTGCTGATATAGGAACCTTTTATGAAATTTGTTTGGATATGTGGGCATAAAAAAAGATGCTCTTTATCGCTGTTGGGGTGTTTATAAAATATTCTATTTTTCCCCTTGCAAAGCAAGCATTTATTGGAATTAATATTGTATTTATTTTCTGCCAGATTTTTTACCTGTTTATAAAAACTTTTTGATTTGTCAATATATTCAAAAATTGATCTCGGTTCAGTTTTTAAATTTAAAGTTAAAGGTTCATCATTAATGAAGTATTGCTTTTTGTAAAAATTATCAATTTTATTTTTATTTTTTGTTTCTTTTGTTAATCTGTTGTATATTTGGATTTGTAATTTTTTTCTGTAATCAAGATATTTTTTACGGGCTTTCTGATTTACAGGATTAGTATGTTTTAATAGAGGATTATAACCAAAATCTTCAAGAGATTTTTCTTTCATTAGGTATTTATAATATTGTTTAAGATTATCAAAGTCCGCAAGTGTTTTAGTTTTATCTTCGAGCATAACCCCTCCTTTAATTATAGATTTAGAATATCAAATATAGGGATGTTGTCAATTTATTTTTCTTTCCATCCCTGTTCTCCAATTAAAGGTACAAAGCGGCATCCATCCTCTTTTTGTTTTTTGGTTTCTCCATCCTTTTTTATAACCTTAATTAACTGTTGAAACATATGTCCTCCAACAGGAATGACAAGAATTCCAAATTTATCATTTAGCTGACCAATAAGACTTTCTGGTATTTCAGGGGCTGAGGCTGATACAATAATTCTGTCAAAAGGTGCCTTTTCAGCATAACCCAGTGACCCATCACTTGTAACCAGATGTGCTTTATAATATCCCAGATCATCAAGAACTTTCCTGCTTTTTTTAGTAAATTCCTTTATTCTTTCAATTGAGTAAACTATATCTGCACATTCACACAATAAAGCAGTCTGATATCCCGACCCGGTTCCTATTTCTAATACCTTTTCTTTTCCTGTTAGTTCAAGCATCTGAATCATTTTTGCAATAATATAGGGCTGGGAGATTGTTTGCCCTTTTCCAATAGGTAAGGGGGTATCCTTGTAAGAGTTATGT
>CAZMFS010000046.1:0-9984 GCA_964565585.1 uncultured bacterium | reverse complement strand
TATTCTTAAAAAAAGACAGTATTAGTAGTATCAACCACTCGGAAAGTATTACAATATTCCAGGGATATATATTATAAAAATGCAAATTTTTACCTGTTGCTAGTCTATTTTCACGGATAGTTATATAACCGAAAAAAATATATGCTACTATCCCCAGACAAAATGATAATATTGTTACATAATCTTTTTTATTATTGCTGTTCATTCATCTTTTTTTAAAAAATTATTTTCTTTCAAATAGGTCCTCGCAACAACTACAGGGCTTCTTCCTTCAACTGCAATTTTTGAATTTAACTCCTGCAGCTTTTTCTGGGTTAAGGAATCAAAAACAGGGTTCAATATTTTTTTTATTTTAGGATATTCTTTGATTATCTCATTTCTAATTACAGGAGCAGGTTGATAAACAGGTTGCACATTTTTATCATCTTCTAATAAAACCAGGTTAAAAGCAGATAGCTGCCCATCAGTACCGTATGCCATTGCCGCATTTACGCCATTTGTCTTTTCATAAGCTGCTTTTTCAGTCTGGGCGGTGTTACCTCCTGAAAGTACGAGTTTCTGGTTCTTCTTTAAATCAAAATTATAGGTGTTTTTGAAAGCGGGTAATGCATCTGGTCTATTTACAAATTCCTCCGAACAGGCAATTTTGAAATCATTGCCCTTATTGATATAATCAGCTAAATCACTTAAAGTAGAAACATCATATTCATCAGCTATATTTTTTCGTATAGCAATACCCCATGTATTATTGGCTTCAGCAGGATTTAACCAAACTAGCTTGTTCTTTTCAAAATCCATTTCTTTAACCTTCTTATATGCTTTTTTTGCATCCTTCCAAAGCGTTTTTTTTGTACCATCAAAAAAATAGTTCCCATTACCTGTATATTCTGGATATATGTCTATCTCTTTGTTCTTTATAGCTTCTCTTACTACATTAGTAGGCCCAAATTCCAGCTTATCAATAACCACATAATCATACTCCCTAAGCATAATTATAATTATATTACCAAGTAAAGCACCCTCGGTATCAATTTTTGATGAGACTATAATTGGACCTTTTTTCTCCATTTCAGGCATTTTACAGCCTGTGAAAATTATAGAGAAAGCTATTAACAGTAATATCGATAAAATAATAATCTTTTTCATAAAAGCCCCTTCCTTTTAATAAAATTTATATTTTATTATAATATAAAAAAAGCGTATTTCAAATTTTTATTAAAAAGAATTTGATTTTACAATTAATTTTATTAATATAAACTTATAGGTATGAAAGGAGATAATATGATCGATATTGATAAGTTAAGAGAAAGTATTCTGGCTATTTTTAAAAAAAATCTTCACTCCGCATATATATATGGCAGTTCAGTTGAAGCAAACAAAAACCAAAATGCAGATGTTAATATTTTAATTCTTTTAAAAGAGGCCCAGAGTGAAAATATAGAAAGTGCAGCAAATTTTTTCAAAAAGTGGAAAAGAAAAATCAAAACCACCCCGCTTGTTTTTGATATAAATTACTTAAAAGCCTCCCTTGATGTTTTTCCGATTGAATTCAACGATATAAAATATAATCATAAAATAATTGTAGGGAAAAATATTTTTGAGGAAATAGACATAAATAATAAAAATCTAAGGTTGCAATGTGAACAGGAAATTAAGGGAAATCTAGTTCATTTAAAATCAATTTACATGCTTAATTATAAAAAATACAAAAAACTTAAAAAAGCAATGCTCAATGGCCTAAGCTCGTATGCAGCTGTTTTCAGAAATGTTTTAAGACTAATCGATCAGGATGTTAAACATAGAAAAACAAATATTAAAACTGCCTCAAATATACTCGATTTTGATGAATCACCTTTTCTTAAACTTTATAAAGCAAAAAAAGGTGAAAAAAAGCTGAAGAAAAAAGAGACCTATAAACTATATAAATCATTCTTGAAAGAAGCAACCAAGCTGGCTAACTCTATAGATAAAATTAAGGTATAAAAATGAATAAAAAGATTGCGATAATCTTTATATTAATAATTTCATCTTTTTCAATCATATTCCCATCCAACAATCTGGTTAAACCTAAAAACTTTTATGCCGATAGGGCTAATATTTTAAGCAATTCTCAAAAAAATTTAATAGTAAAAATAAATCAAATTTTAAAAAATAAAACCGGTTCCGAAATTGCAGTTTTAACAGAAAAAAACCTCGAAAAAAAAGACCCATTTCGCTACAGTGTAGAAATATTTGAATCCTGGAAACCCGGCAATAAAAACAAAGATAACGGCATTCTCATTCTTGTAATAAAAGAAAATCAGAGGATAGAAATAAGAACTGGATATGGAGTTGAAGGTATTCTTCCTGATGGAAAAATCGGACGGTATATTGATAAATACTTTATACCATCAGCAAAAAATAACAAACTTGGAGAAGGTATAATTAATCTAACATTCTTATTTGGAAGTGAAATAGCCAAGAAAAACGGTTTTAACCTGAAAAATCATCTTCAGAAAAACATATCTGCAAATAGAGAGAATAGAACCATCAAAGGAAAAGCCGCTTTACCCGGTGCTCTTATAATACTGCTTGTTATTTTATATATTTTCCCCCCAACAAGGCCCTTTGCAATAATGTTATTCATGATTCTTCTAAGAAGAGGCGGGGGATTTGGTAGTGCCGGCGGTTTCGGCGGTGGCTTTGGTGGTTTTGGAGGCGGTTCAACCGGTGGCGGTGGAGCCGGAAGAAGCTGGTAAGAAAGGAGGAATATGAAATTAAATAAAGGATGTACAATATCGCTAATTATTGCTGGAGTAATAATACTCTTTCTAGCAATTTTTGTTGGTAATCTAATTGGTAGTTACAATACTATGATCAAAATGAATGAACAGATCGATAATCAGTGGTCAAATGTTGAAAACCAGTACCAAAGAAGAATGGATTTAATTCCCAATCTCGTTAACAGTGTAAAGGGCTATGTGGAACATGAAAGAGAAGTATTCACAAAAATTGCCGAGGCAAGATCAAATTACACAGGTTCTAGCTCAAAAGAGGGTAAAATGAAAGCCGCAAATCAATTAGAGGGAGCTCTTTCACGATTAATGGTTATAGTTGAAAGATACCCAAATCTTAAAGCTTCTCAAAATTTTACACAGCTGATGGATGAACTAGCAGGAACGGAAAACCGGGTAGCTGTAGCCAGAAGAAGATATAATGAATCCGTAAGACAGTATAATTCATATATAAAACAGTTTCCCCAAAAATTAATAGCTTCACTTTTTAATTTCCAAAAAGCAGAATATTTTGAAGCTGAAGAAGGAGCTGAACAGGCTCCAGAAGTGGATTTTTAAAATATTTTAATAAAATAAATTGAAGGGGGAAACTTCCCCTTCAAATCTATAATTTTAGTAATTTCGTTTTTCCCTTCCTTCTAGCCCTTTTGGTTTTTCAATTTCACCCTCTTCATAATTCTTTTTTAATTTTTCCCTGTAAGTTTTATATTTTTTGTTTAAATTACTATCCTTAAATAATAAGGCAGCTCCTATTGTTATAATTATAAGAACAAAAATATAACGGTAGGAATATGTATAATTCATTTTTCTTTTCATTTTTATATAATAATAAGTTAAGGAGTCGATAAATTTATCAAAGAAATTTTTCTTTCTTTTGAAAAAAAGAGGTTGAGAAAAGAAGGTAAAATAGGTTATATTCTTTAAATATATTAAAATAAAAAAATAAGCCATTAAGAAAGCTATTAATGCCCCCATAAAATAACCAAAACCATAAAAATTCAACCCTCTTGGAAGAAAATAATATGTCCAAAAACTATTGCCAATTATAAAAATCGCTGATGAGAAAAACGCAAGATTTTGTGCATCGAAATACAATAATATCATAATTATTAGTAACAAAAAAACATTACAGAAGGCTCCCAGCGCTGTAATCTGAAAGATATCCCGGAATATGATAGGAAAATTGTAATAAGAAAATATAATTTTAGAAACTATAATAACAAAAATTGTTATCATTATCTGTATTTCCATGATATAAAACAACTCATTGTGCAGAGATTTCTGCATCTCTTTTTTTGCTTTATCAATTTCAGTCAGCGAAGCATTATTTGTTATTAGACCATAATATTTTTTATATTTTATATAAAATCTGGTCTCCATGTTTACAACAAAAAGGGTCAGCGTAGGTATAATTGTAATATAAGCCCAAAATACTGCACTATCATAAATAGGTGCAAAACGATAAGTTTCATTTACTATAATTCCCAGTTCACTAAACCAGATAATGAAATTGTGTATCCAGATTCCAAGAGTATATAAAAGTCCGGCAAAAAATATTTTATAAAATTTTGGAAAGTATTTCAAAAAGCTGAACTGATAATATAAATTAATCTTAAAAGTTTTTTTGAAGTATACCATCAATATTGAGAGAATAACTATCATTCCAATTAAAAAAGCCAGAAGGAGATTAGTAGGATATTTATAAGTGTAAAAATTAATAGGCATTTTCATCAATAAATAACCTAACCCGACAGCAACCAAACAACCTGTAAAAAAGGAAATAATAATTACCCTATAATTCTTTAATGTGCTTAAATATACCATCACTATCCATATTGAAGATATTACCATAAATAATAAAAGGGAAAAAAATTTATAATAAATAGGTAAAGGCTTATTGATATAAAAAACAATCCCCAATAAACCCGTTATAAAAAGAATAATCTTATTTAACCCTATAAAAGAAGCTCCAATGAATTTATATTCCTTTTTGTACAGACAATCAGAAATATATCTGGTAATTAGAAATTGAAACGGTACTGTAATTATCATGGAAAATATAAAACTGTATATAATACTCCCCATAAACAAATTTCTATGCAGAATATTATCAAAATGAGTTTTAGCAAAAACATTCAGGATATTTAAAGCAACAACTGTTGAAATCCATGGGCCTGCTGCTACAATTGCCGAGTAAAGATAAGCTCGAAACCTCTTTGTATAAGAATCTTCTTTAAATAATTTTTTTAATTCAAATCCTATTCCAGCCATATTACATTCCTAACGATTTATAAATATTATCATATTCATTAATTAGATATTCAAGTCGATAATATTTTTTGATTCTAGCCCTGCCAACTTCTCCCATTCTTTTTCTTTTCTCATCATCTCGATAAATATCAATTATAGCTTTGGCAGTTTGAATTGGAGAAACCGGATTTACAATAACACCAGCTCTGCCCAGATTATCATTTTTATTACCGTATAAAAGCTCCCTGCAGCTACCAACATCAGTTGCAACAAAAGGAATTTTTGCAGCCATAGCTTCAAGAATAACTAGAGGTTGACCTTCAGAAATTGAAGTTAGTACCATAACATCCAATCTATCAAGATAATCCTCCACTTTTACTTTCCCCGTAATAATAATATCATCCTTAAGCCCCAGCTTGGAAATTAACCCAAGACATTCATTATAATATTCCTTATTTTCTTCAGCCGGACCTATTAAATAAAGCTTAGTTTCCTTTATTTGCTCTTTTATTACATGAAATGATCTTATAAGAGTTTTTATATCTTTGATTGGTACAATCCGTAAAACAGCTCCAATATTAAAATATTTATGTTTCTTCTTTTTAATATTATATTCGGATAAAGCAATACCGTTTGGAATTACAAACGTTTTACTGGGTTCGGCTCCGTGGTATATTTGAAACTGTTTATTTCGTTCATAAAGGGCTATAATTTTCTCCGCATTTTGATAGGCTCCCTGGGCAATAAAATAGAAAAATTTAATCCATATTTTTTTATAAATTCCTCTCACCCAGGTAGATTGTATGATCTCTTCTTCTCTTTCTCTGGCATAAATCCCGTGTTCTGTTACCAGCAAAGGTTTGTTTTGCTTAAGCTTTTGAATTAGCCCAATAAAACCGCTATATCCCGTAGAAACTGAATGATATATATCCGCTTCGGGAACATCCTCCTGCATTAAATTCATAAAAAACAAAAACATAGATCTTATAGTCCAGAAAAATTCCGTAAATCCTTCATCACTAAACTCCTGATAGTAATATTTTTTTAACATCTCCCAAAATATCTCGCTGTGAATAAACTCAATGGGATTACCAATCTTTTTTTTGTTGCTAATAACTTCAGCAAAAACTTGCCAGTCGATATTTTTTTTTAAGTTTAGAAATTTTTCCACATTGTCTCTTTGTTCTTTAGAAATACCGGGATCAAAACTCTTAGGTTTGGGATTATACTTCTTATACCCCTTTAAATAAATTGTCTTTATAGAGGTTACATTAGAAGGAATATCATATTGGTATTCAAGCTTTTTGTTAGAAGTTGGCATTATTGATAGAACTTCAAATTCATGATTTTTCAAATTGCTTATTAATTTATGAACCCAGCTAGAGACTCCACCTGAAATATAGGGGAAACAACCCTCTGCCAATATACATATTTTCATTTATCCACCTCCCAGAAATTTATTATAGATTTCTCCTTTTCAGGAATTTTAATTTTACTTTCCTTTATATACTTAGCTAAATCCATAATTTCAGAAATATCTCCCTCGAGATAATGAATCTTTAACAAAAGTTTATATATTTTGAATCTATCTCCGTATTGTTTTTTAAGTTTATCTAAAAGTTTTCTTGCACTGGAAATTTTATCAAGCTCTATATAGTTTTCTGCAAGCTTTATCTGTGTTTTATAATCATCCCCATAGTCAAACAGAATTTTCTTCAAAATTTCAACATGCTCATCCCTGTACGTTTTTTGTACCTCTTTTTCTAGAATGTCTGAATTTATATATTCATAATAAATGTTTTCCAGTTTTTCAAGTGACTCCTTATCTTTTTTATAGCTATATAACCCTTTATATTCATCAATTAAACCTTCAAACTGCTTTTCTAACATATTTAAAGTACTAGAAGCATAGTGAACCACTTCGGGATTACTATCTTCAAGAGCCAGCTTTAACAAACTTACTTTAATATCAATATTTTTAACCAAAAATTCTATCATTACATCTCTTTTTTTATAATCTGGTACCGAATCCAGTTTATCCAAAAAAGCCATTGTATTTAATTCTTGCTGTATATTCACATCTTCTATTCCACCTGATTGGGATTTAAATCTTATATATTTTTCATAATCATCAATAATATCTTTACTTGCAGGTTTTATGCTTAAATACTCCAGAAGGAATAGAAAAATGAATCCGATGAATGGGAAAAAAAGCGGTAGAAAACTAATTATTTTTTTTCTATTTATATATAGCAAATAGAAGATTACAAAAAGCAATAAATGCAAAACAAAAAAATCAATAGCTGAATAGTAAGGTTCAAAAAAAGAAAAATAAATAAATATCAAATCTATAAATCCGAATATTAAATAAATCAAATTCATAACAACTCGATTCTTATATTTTTATTTTCGCCTTTAACTAAATAAATTTTATTATTTTTATCCTTAGATATCTGGGTAAAGCTACCATTAATAACCTCTTTTATTCTTCTATTTTTTAATCTTAAATAGTGATAAACAGGTTCGGCAAAATTTTTGTAATATACCTCAATCTCGTTTCTATTTTGATACCAGTAAACCTCTAATTTTTCATATTTTTGATAAAAATCTATAAACTCCATACTTGTCATAGGTCTTAAATAAAAATGATTTTCATTTACTTCCGAAATTATACGATTAAGGCCCTCAAATAACTCCTTCCAGTTATAATTATTGGATCTTTCATAATCCAGTAAATCATCCGGATGAACAAAATGATTAAACATACCTAGATGTGCAACTGCGTTATAAATTTCCCACATTAATACTTTGTCATACAGATAACCCGAACTAATTCTTGGAACTGCGTATATATCATTGTAATTGGGGTCTCTCCCCATTTCCTGAAGCAGAAGTCCCTTCTGTGTTTTATCACCGTAATATACTCCCCCAAAAACTTTTAGATCTTTTAAAGAGGAGGCTACTGCCATTTTACCGCTGTGAGGCAAAAGATTTGAGGGAGGGACATAAGTATAAATTTCAATATCTCCAAAAATTTTTATAATTAATTTTTCCAGTTTTTTTAAGGATTTTTCCATATTTTCTATCGATTTCCAGGAACGGTAATTATAATCCTCGAACTCTATTTCCTCCCCCATAGCCAGTGAATTATGATTATATCCATGGATACTGATCTCCCCTCCTGTTTCTACCAGTTTTCTTCCAAAAAACTCGAAATCCTTGATATCCTCGTTATTAAAACTTTCAAAAGGTGGAATAACATCTAAATTATAAATACCTATCATTGCACCTGTATACTTCAGATTATACTTTTTAGCAAGGTTGTACATATCCGACCACCAGATATGCTTATAAAAATTCCTATTAGTCATCCCGTAATACTTTTGTATAACTTCATCCGATCCCGGCTTTAATGGAGCCGGAAAATCATCAATGTAAAATATTTTCGAATTTAAAATACTTGTTAAAAATATATCTGCTCCCATTGTTATTGTCTGAAGTAAAACTCCCCTGTTTAATTTATCCTCCAACATGCTGGAATTTACATATACGATTCGTCCCTTATTAATATCTCTTGTCCATATAAGAGGATTTTTATTTTTTGTTTCTGCTATTATTCTTACATCATCAATTAATTTAACATCCAAAATAGAATGATCTATTAAATCCCCCATACTGAGATCCGCCAATCCCGGAAATATTCTTTCATTAAAAACAATCCCTTTATCATTTTTGAAGGTAAAATTTGAATTAATACCGCAGTAATAATTTATCTCTTTATCATAGGTTCTTGTTAAAAACACTGCTTTTCCCCCATTATTAATATATGTTCTAAACAATTCATACTTTTCAAAATCACCAAAATCTTCCGTTGCAAACACCAGCATGCTGTACTTATTTATACTGTCAGGAAAATCTTTCATTGAGACTATTTCATAATTCAATTTTGCATGTTTAAACGTCTGTATCGCATTAGTTAATATCATCTCATCTGTATAATCATCTGGACCTTTTACAAGTAATATTCTAAAATAGTTTTCAGGTATATCACTTACCGACATATAATTTACTTTCTCATTAGGAAGTTTCTGTTTTAGATTAGTAAATTTTGAAAAATACATAATTCTATAAGTTTGTATTAATACTCCAACAAATATTAGTATAGCAACCACCGCTATTAGTTTTTTTATAGAATTCATAATGTCTTCTCCAGCTCAAAATCAAATTGGGTCATAATCCTTTTTTCAATCTTATCAACAAACTCATTTGGAGTTGCAGGTAAAAGAACAAATATTTCATCAGTTCCCTGATTATATGATAAAACATCTACATCTCTAATGATGTAATTCATCCTATTATTAATTTCTGTAAGATTAAAATCGTTGTTTTTAAATTTAAGAAAAGCATATTCCATACCATACTCATCTCTTCTTCTTTTTTCATGTTCCAGCCTGTTTTGAAATTTATCATACTTCATTATGTTAGTGTTATTAATATACCTACTTTGAGAATCAGATTTTTCATGTATAATTGCTGTATAAAGGGATTTATTAACCAGCTTTATAATAAGTTTGAATAGATTTTCAGTAAAATCAGTTAACATTTCAAATTCCAGTTCCTCAACCGCAATCATACCAAATATTTCATCTTTATATCTTATTGGAGCAACAAGCAAAAAGGAACCTATCTCTTCATAAGCCTGCTGTTTATCATAATCCTCTTCCTCTAGTGCCTTTTTTAAAAATTCATATTTTTTTAAATCTATAGAGGAACTTAAATTTGTTTTTCCTCCAAATCTTGCTTTTAATCTTAAAAACTGTTTTTTCTTATCAAATACATAAATTGACACTGATTTTGCTTTAATAAATTTTTTAAGTATTCCCATCAATTCAGTAAAAATTTGTTCTGGAGCGAGAGTTTCAAGGGATTTTCCGATTTTATAGAAATAGTCTACTGTTTG
>CAZMFS010000045.1:0-10056 GCA_964565585.1 uncultured bacterium | reverse complement strand
TTTAATGTCTTGTATAAAAACCTATTTGATTATGTATTTGTTCCACTTGATGCAACCATATTTTCGCTTTTAGCATTCTATATAACATCTGCAGCTTTTAGAGCTTTTAAAGCAAGTAGCTGGCTTTCGACTGTACTTTTATTAGCAGGAGGAATAGTTATGCTTGGCAGAGTTGCTTTTGGACCATTAATGATTTTTGGGGAATTAACACAGTGGATAATGTCTGTTCCAACGGTTGCTGCGATGAGGGGGATAAAAATCGGTATAGGGTTAGGAATGATGGCTACAGCAATAAAGATAATCCTTGGAGTAGAAAGGTCTTTCTTAGGTGGAGAATAGTATGAACCTAAAATGGTATGATATAATATTAAATATAAAAAAGCCGATAATATATTTTGGTATGTTTGTTGTAGTAATTGTTCCCTTTCTTGCAAAATGTGAAATGCAAACCTATGAAACAGATATATCTAAAGCTATGTATGAAAAAATAGAGTCAATATATAAGTACAACAGCAGAAGTAAAGATAACAAGCTTGGTATACTCTTTGCATTTGATTATGGTCCAAGTACCACTCCTGAAAATGATCCAATGACATACAGTGTTTTAAGACATATTTTTTTAAGAAAAATACCTTTGCTCGTGTGGGCCCCTTATGTACCATATTTAGATATTGCTGAAACGAGATTAAATAGAATTGCAAAAGAATACAGAGCTGTTTATGGAAAAGATTACGTTTTTCTTGGTTTAGCTTATCCTGCTGATGCCTATATGATTTCAACGGGATCAGATTTAAGACCTTTGTTTAATACAGATTACTATGGTAATGATGTTTATAGTGTTCCTTTATTAAATACTTATTATAATTATGATTCTCTCGGGTTGGTTGTTTCTATAACCAGTACTTCTATGCCCTTATTTTGGCTGCAGTATGCAAATGCTTTATTTGATCAGGAAGTTTCTGTTGGAACAACAGCGGTAAGTGCAGCCGATTTTTATCCCTTTGTTAGTTCAGGACAGTTTCAAGGGATGCTGGCGGGTTTAAAGGGAGCTGCTGAATATGAACAGATGGTTGAAAGACTTGAACGATCAATAATAAATATTAAAATAGAGGATTATCTGTATAACCTTTATAAAAATAAAGATAATTCAGAAATCAATGAGAAATATTTCAATAGCAAATATGAAAATGGGGAAGTAGAAAACGCCATTAGAAGAAGAAATCAGGCCAGAAGGGGTATGTCCTCACAGTTTGGTGCACATATATATGTAATAATTCTAATCTTGCTTGGAAACCTGGGGTATTATTTTAAAAGTAAGCAATCAAATACTAAAAATTTGATTAGAAAAGCGAGGTAAATATGGAGGGTATTAGCAATGTGTTTTGGCCAACAGTAGCTGTTATTTTAAGTTTAGCAGTTTATTCTTTTTTATGGAGGGA
Organism: uncultured bacterium; assembly: GCA_964565585.1. Classification (GTDB taxonomy): domain Bacteria; phylum Macinerneyibacteriota; class Macinerneyibacteria; order Macinerneyibacteriales; family Macinerneyibacteriaceae; genus Macinerneyibacterium. The sequence continues at coordinate 8,617 of CAZMFS010000045.1, read as the reverse complement.
TAACTTTCTTTATAAGGTAGCAGAACATTTGTTTATAGGAGTTACGGTTGGGTACACTATTGGTTCTGCCTGGAATCAAATTATTATTCCCAAACTGGTAGAACCTGTTATTAGAAATTTTTCAGAAGGAAAATATTTACTTGCTTTATGGCTTGTAATAGGTGGTTTAATAGGAATGATGTATTTTTCAAGATTTTCGGAAAGTACAAGCTGGATGAGTAGATATCCAATAGCTATAACTGTTGGGTTTTATGCGGGATACAGCATAGTTCCTATATGGATATCCTATGTTTCCAAACAGTTTCATGCAACCATTTTAAATCCTGCAGGTGAACCAATGCTAAATATGAAATTAGTAAGGGAGTTTTTTGATAAACCTTCTTTTAGTAATTTTTTTAATGCTGTTAACGGTCCTTTAATTGTACTTGGAGTTATTATAGTTTTAATTTACTTCTTCTTTTCTTTTAAAAATGAAAATTTTTTTATAAAAACATCGAGAACTCCTGCATTATTATATTTAATGCTCGGGTTTGGAGGTGCTTTTGGATATACTTTTATGGCGCGTATAAGTCTTTTTATAGGAAGAATGAATTATATATTTTCGGACTGGATAAGCCTTTTAAAAAATAACCTATGAGGGAGAATAATGAAAAAAATTATGAAATTATTGATATCTGTTTTTTTTATAATTTTATCAGTAAGTATGATATTTCCGGCTGAAAACAGTATAGAAGGAAAAAGTAGATCAGAAACAAACATAAGCGTTGAATTAATCTTAAGAGACGAAAAAGAAGATGATGGTACAAAAGTTAATGTGGATATTTTACCTATTTCGAATAAAAAAATATTACCTTTTTATCTTTTGGAGGTTTATAATCCCTCCCAAAGTAGCGTAACTCCTATTGCAAGGTTCAGAATAAAAAATAATATGGAAAAAATGTCATACTCTATTTTGGTTAAAAAAAATAGTAATGTTATTGCGAAAATATATAAAACTGATGCGAAAGGTAAAAAACAGGATTTTATTACACAGAAAGAATTAAAAACCAGGTCCGAATGGTTTTATTTTAGTAAAAGTACTGCAGTTATAGGAGTTTTAATATTTTTGTTGTTACTCTCATATTTTTTGAGACAAAGTAGAAAAGGTAAGCAATTTTTTGTTAGAAAAATACCTGGTCTTGAGGCAGTAGATGATGCTATAGGAAGAGCAACTGAGCTTGGCAAACCGGTATATTACGTTCCTGGAATAGGCTATCCTTCAGAAATTGCTACATTAGCCGCTTTAAATATCCTATCTCCAGTTACAAAAAGAGTATCACAATTTGCAATAGATCTAAAAGTTCCCAATCTGGATCCTATTGTAATGAGTATAGCACAGGATGTTGTAAAAGAGGCATATCTATCCACGGGAAGAGCTGATCTATTTGATGAAAATAATGTTTTTTTTCTTACGGACCAGCAGTTTGCATTTGCTGGTGCTGTCAGCGGTTTGTTCAAAAGGGAACGACCTGGAACAGTTTTCTTGCTTGGAAAATTTTATGCAGAGTCTTTGATATTTGCTGAAACTGCTAATGATATAGGTGCAATACAGATTGCAGGCACCGATGAAACTGCACAGATACCCTTTTTTATAGCAGCATGTGACTTTACTTTAATAGGAGAGGAGCTTTTTGCTGCTTCTGCTTATTTAAGCCGGGATTCTTTAACAGTTGGAACATTAAAATCCCAGGACTATTTAAAAGCGATACTTTTAATAATACTATTAGCCGGACTAATCTTGAATATGTTTGGTATAAAATTTGTTACAAATTTGATATTTATTAAATAAGAGTCATAAAAGTTGCGGGATTATAGATAAATAAGAAATATTATTTTTAATTAGTCTTAATTTCTTTAAACCCTAATATACTTGACATTAACAATTTTATGTATATAATTCACACATATGGAGAAAAATAAGTTAAAGAAATATTTAGATTTATTTTTATTTATTAGCTCTTCAATATTAATAGTTGGCTTTTTGATAGATTATGGTTTTTTTCTATCTGATAACTTAAAAAATATTATTTATACTTCTTCATATATACTCGTTGGTTTTTATTTACTTGATGTTTTATGGAAATTGTATCCTTTTATAAAATCCCATAACGTCAAAGATTTACAAAATGTACATATTGTACCTTATATCGTGACTGGCTTAATATTGATTCAGTATCTATTGATAAAGATGAATATATATAATTTGTTCATTGCTGATAGGAGCCATCTTTTTTATTATTTAATAATTACAAAAATTTATATTCTTTACATATTTTTTAATAAATTTTCCAAAATAGTTAATTTAATTCTTCCTAATACAAGATTGGAATCGGGAGAGGTTTTTATAATTTCATTTTTAATTATTATAACAATTGGAACATTTTTATTGATGATGCCAAGAGCTACCGTTCAAAAGGGAAGTATGCCTTTTGTAGATAGTCTTTTTACATCTACCTCTGCAGTATGTGTTACAGGGTTAATAGTAGTAGATACTGCCACCTATTTTACAAGGTTTGGGCAGATAATTATTCTCTTTTTATTACAAATTGGTGGTTTAGGAGTAATGACTTTTACCTCGTTTTTCTCAATATTCTTCTTTAAAAAGATGACCTTAAGAGAAAAGTTTATGATGAGTGATGTTTTAAGCTATGATAAGGTAGGAGATATTCATAACATAATCAATAAAATATTGATTATTACTTTTTCCTTTGAAGCTCTGGGTGCCTTATCGCTGTATTTGAGATTTAAAAACTACTTTCAGGATAAATCGTTAGCACTTTTTCATTCTGTATTTCAATCGGTATCAGCATTTTGCAATGCTGGATTTTCAACTTTTACTACAAGCCTGGAAAATTTTTCAACAGATGTAGGAATAAATTTGACAGTTAGTACCTTAATTATTATTGGGGGGCTTGGTTTTCTTGTTCTCATGGATCTTTTTAGACCTGTAAACAGTAAAAAGCACAGATTATTAAGCTCCCAAACAAAACTTGTACTCGTGGTAACAGTTTCACTTATTATATTAGGTACTGTTTTTATTTTTGGAATGGAAAATACAGAATTATTGAAAAATTTACCTATTGACCAAAAAATTATGGCTTCCTATTTTCAATCGGTTACTGCAAGAACAGCCGGTTTTAATACCGTTGATATAGGAGGGTTAACTACTCCGGTATTATTTATGTTAATATTCCTGATGTTTGTGGGTGCTTCTCCGGGCTCAACCGGAGGGGGGATTAAGACCACTACCTTTGGGTTGTTAATTGCTACTGTAGTGAGTTCTATCAGGGGAAAGTCAGATGTTGAACTTTATAATCGAAAAATTAATAATTCATTAATTTATAGGGCACTTTCTCTGGTGGTTATATCTATGCTTTATATATTTACGGTATTTATTATATTGTTAATAACCGAGGATTTTTCGGTAAAAGATACATTATTTGAATTAGTTTCAGCCTTTGGTACTGTTGGATTATCCACCGGGATAACATCATCGCTTTCAACTATTGGTAAAATTGCAATAACTATTACAATGTATGTAGGAAGATTAGGACCAATTACGCTTGCGTTAGCTTTAACGACTAAGGAAAAGACAGTAAATGTTAAGTATCCAGAGGAAAAAAGCATTATGATTGGATAAAGGAGAATTTTATGGCAAATGAAAAATATCTAATTGTTGGTTTGGGAAGATTCGGGCAAAGTGTATTAGAAGCTCTTCTTCATTCTAATGCCGAAGTTATGGTTTTTGATAATGATGAAGAAAAAATAAATAAAATTAAGGATGATGTACAAAATGCAATGATATTGGATGCAACAAATGAGGATATATATTCGAAATTTGATTTAACAGAATTTGATGCTGCTATAGTGACAATCGGAGAGGATTTTGAAACTACACTTTTGGTTTCGGTGATGCTTAAACAGCGTGGAATGAAAAAAGTTATTGCAAGAGCCTCTAATGAAATTGAGCAAAAAATATTAAAAAAAGTTGGAGCAGATATTGTAGTTGTTCCGGAAATTGAGATCGGAGAGAAGGTCGCAAATACATTATTGAGAAAAAGCGTTGAAGAAGCTATTCCTCTTGCTGAGAATGATTCAATTGTTCATGTAAAACCTTCCGAAAAGCTTGTAGGGTTAAGTCTGGAGGAATCTAATCTAAGGAGTAAGTTTTCCATAAATGTTGTAGCAATAAAAACTAGAAATGATAAAGGAGAGGAGATAACTATCATTCCAACTTCCTCCTATGAGATAAAAGAAGATGATGTTTTAATTATTGTCGGTAGCAATGAAAATTTAGATAAGTTTGCAGATTATGTGATTAGATAAAAGGGGGTTTGTTTGAAGAATATATTAATTATCGGTACTGGTGGAACAATTACGATGAAAATTGATAAACAAAAGGGTGGCTCTGTTCCTTCATTCCAGGTTGATGATTTAGTTCAATCCCTTCCTAAAATAGAGAATTTAAACAATGTTGATGTTTTTGAATTTTCCAATATCCCAAGTCCGTACATGACAATTAATAAAATGAATAAATTAGCTGAACTAATTAGGGATAAAATAAAGAAATATGACGGAATAATAATAACTCATGGAACGGATACTTTGGAGGAAACTGCTTATTTTCTTGAATTAGCTTTAAATACAAAAAAGCCTGTTGTTTTAACTGCAGCAATGCGAAGTTTAAATGATTTAGGAAATGATGGATTAAGAAATATATGGGCAGCTTTAAAAACAGTTACTTCTAAATCTTATACACCTGAGATAGGGGTTACGGTTGTATTAAATGATGAAATTTATGCTGCAAGAGATGTTACAAAAACTTATACATCAAATGTTTCTACTTTTAGAGCTCCTTTATTCGGGGCACTTGGGATTGTTGATAATGATAGAGTGTCATTTTATAACAAACCCTCTAAAAGAATAGATATTAATTTTACAAAGGCGGATGATGCTGTAGCATTAGTAAAAGCTTATGCAGGCATGGATAATGATATTATAGAAAATTTAATTAATAAAAAATATAAAGGATTAGTAGTAGAAGCCTTTGGAAGGGGAAATTTGCCCAAATGGATTCAGCCTTCCATAAAAAAAGCGATAGATAATGATATGCTGGTAGTTATTTCGTCAAGATGTTATATGGGCAGGGTGCTTGGTGATTATGCCTATACAGGAGGAGGTAAAAAGCTTGAAGAGACAGGAGCTATTTTTGCCTCTAACCTAAGGGGGTTAAAGGCCAGGATATTATTAATGTTTGTTATAGGTAAATATGGAAGAGATAGATTAAAAACTAAGGAAATATTTAACAAATTGTAAATATTATTGTTTATTTATGGTTAATAAGATTATCTGTTATCTTACATAGATGAATCTTTTTATATAATTATAATAAATAATGCAACTAGATTAATTAACATATTATCTTATTATAAAAAACCCCTGATTAGAGTGAATTAAGTTGAGCTAAAATAAAGGATTGTAAAATGGCACTCGTTTCGATTAGTAATCTGTCAAAATCATATCCAGAGAGCACTTTATTTGAAGATATTTCATTTTCAATTACCGAAGGTGAAAAAATTGGTTTGATTGGCAGAAACGGATGTGGTAAAACCACATTGTTTAAAATTATTGAAGGGAAAGAATCCCCCACAAAAGGTGAAGTACATACTGCAAAAAATATTACGATTGGATATTTATCTCAAAAATTTGATTTAACTGAAAATAATACAGTAGAACAGGAACTTTTTTCAGTTTTTAGAAAGCTTGAAAATATTTATAATAAAATTCAGGTAATTTCAAAACAAATAGGAGATGGGAAAAATAAAAATGATGAATATCAGAAATTGTTAGAAAAGTATGAAAGACTCGGCGGATACCAGTATGAGACGAAAATAAAGCAAATAATGGGCGGTTTAAACATATATGAATTTAATCAAAGGCAAATATCAACATTGAGTGGAGGAGAAAGAGTAAGAGTTTCTCTGGCTAAGGTGCTTATTCAGGAACCTGATTTAATGCTTCTTGATGAACCTACAAATCATTTGGATTTACAATCCATTAATTGGCTTAATGAGTTTATAAAAAAGACCAAGAGCGCAATAGTTCTTATTAGCCATAATAGATTCTTATTGAAAAATTGTGTTAACAAAATTGCTGAGATTAGAAATAATGAACTTAAAGTTTATAGAGGCAATTTTGATTTTTATAAGAAAAAGAAAAAGGAAGATATTGAATATAAAAAGAAATTGTATAAAAAACAGAAAAAGAAGGTGGAAAAACTAAAAGCATACATAAGAAAATATAAAGCAGGAAATAGATCTACTATGGCCAAAAGCCGTGAAAAAATGTTAGAAAAAATATCAATGGTGGATAAACCGGAAGAATTTGAATATAATATCGAATTAAATTTTAATGATTTTAGTCCTTCGGGGAATGATGTACTTACAATTAATGATTTTAAAATGTATGATCTGCTTGAAATCGATGAGGTATACGTTTTTAAAAATGATAAAATTGGCCTTGTAGGAAAAAATGGAAGTGGAAAAACTACTTTGTTAAACAAGATTATCGAAAAAGATGATGGAATAAAATATGGAAAAAATCTAAAGATATCCTATTTTAAACAGGATATTGAATTTTTTTCTGAAAATATTAATATGGTTGAATACCTAAATGAAAAGTATATGATAAATTTTGATGAAGCAAGGGAATACCTTGGATATTTTAGTTTTTCGGACGATGAAGCATATAAAACTTTAAATAAATTAAGTGGAGGGGAGCGATCCCGGTTTAAATTACTGGATATAGTTCTTGAATCACCAAATTTTATCATAATGGATGAACCTACAAATCATCTTGATATCGATTTTTTAGAAATATTGGAGAAAGGTCTGAAAAGTTTTAATGGAACATTGATTATAGTTTCTCATGATTTATATTTTTTAAAAAATGTTATTGATAAATTATGGGTTATAAAAAATAAATCAGTTGTAGAAAAAAAATACAATATAGAAAAGAATCTGGATAAAATTACATTTTCTGAATCTAAAAATGCTAATACCTCCAATAACAATAATTCTGATAAAAAAAGTTATTTAAAACAGAAGAGAAAACGTAATAAAAGGAAAAAATTAAAGAAAAAACTAAACCAATATGAAGATAAAATTGAATCTTTAGAAGCAAAAATTGCTGAAATAAAAGAGAAAATGGAGGATAATACATATTCTCATGAAAAATTGGAAGAACTGCATAATAGAAAACAGGGAAAAGAAAGGAATTTGCTTGAATATATGAGAAAATGGGAAGAAACAAAGAATAAACTAGATTGAAAATTATTGACTTGAAAGGGGTTTTATAGTATAGTGGATATATGGGATTGAAGATTGTATTATTTGCGGTTATTTATTTTATATCTTTCTATCTCTTTCTAAGAGCTCTGGGAAAGCAGACAAGAGAAGAAATACAAACACCTATAATATATTTAGCTGCATTTTTATTTGGTATTAATGTAATTATTGATATAGGATGGCAGTTAAAAGATAATTTAGAATTATATTATTTTATTCCTATCATTATCTTTTTTGTAATATTTTATGGTATTATAGTTTTTATATCTTATAAAAGAAGAGGGTAAATTAAGAGAGGTGAATGTATATGGCATTTTATATGTGTCCACGCTGTGGAGCTGATATTGACCTAGATGATACAAATAAATGTGAATTTTGTGGCAATGAACTAAACATGGTTGAATGCATTGAATGTGGGAAAGAAATTCCTGCTGATGCAAATATATGTCCTTACTGTGATGCAGAACAAAGTAAGGAAACAAAAGAAGACTTTGTTTCCGGCAAACAATCAGATGAAGAAACTGAAGAAACAGAACCTGAAGATGATAAATTTTTATCCGATATTGAAAATGCTATTGAATCTGATATTCCTGTAGAAGATGAGGGTGTTGAAACAGAAGCCGATACTGAAGTTGAAGAATATTCTGAACCTGAATTTGCTGAGGAAAGTATAGAGACAGAGAAAGAACAGGAAGAAGTAAAAGAACCAGAACCGGAAGAAATTGAAGAGGATACCGGTGTTATTTCTAATGTAACAATGGAAAATGAAGCAGCAACAGAGAACCAAGAAGAGGAAGATTTAGATTTTGGACATAGAGAAGAAATAGAAGAAATTATTGAAGAACCAGGTATAGAAGAAGATATTATTGAAGAAGAGGAAGAAATTGTGGAAGAAGATGAGTATCTGGAATCCATAGAAGATATAGATATTGACCAGGATGAAGAAATGGAAGGCAGTTTGCCACATCGGACGTTTTTCCGGTATTTCCGGAAAGTTCATTTGTTCATCACGTTTGGCCTTCTCTTCTTTCCGATAGATCAGAGACATGGCCGATCCGATAACGATAGCGAAGACGACCGCACCGATGATCCGGGCCACACCCATCTCAAAACCGAGGATGCGTGCGGTGAGGATGATTGCCAGGATATTGATGGCGGGGCCGGAGTAGAGAAATGCTATCGCGGGGCCCAGTCCTGCTCCACGTTTATGGATGCTGGAGAAAAGCGGCAGG
>CAZMFS010000044.1:0-10126 GCA_964565585.1 uncultured bacterium | reverse complement strand
AAATATGAAATGAGGGATAGATTTGGACTTCTGCCTGAAGAGGTTTTAAAACTATTTGAACTATCCAAGATTCGGTTAAAAATGAGAGAAAAGGGAATTAAATCGATAGAAAAGCGCGGTTCATATTTATTGGTAAAATTCATAGAGGACTTTAAAGTAGACCATCTCTATAAACTAATGGAGAGCTACAAAAAAGGTATTGAGTTTGATGGGACAGAAGAGCTTACATTAAAATTAAAAATTAAAACAGAAAATGTAGTAGAAGAGATTAAAGAATTTATCAAATTGATTAAATTTGAAGTTTCTAGTCAGTAATCCATTTTTTTGTGGATATTTTTTATCAATTCGAGTGAGAATAGAAACAGGGTAGTTGTTATATAAACCCATATGAATATTATAACAAGTGAGGTGAAAGATCCGTATATTACATTTAGATAGCTTACCTTTGATAAATAGATTGTATAAACATTTTTTAATAAATTCCATATTATAGAGAAAAAGAGCGAGCCGATTAATATTGTTTTTATGGAATAACTTTTATAACGGGCAAATATTCTTATAAAAATATAATAAAGTGTGAAACTAAATATTATAGTTACTCCTAAAGAGATTACAAATCCATAAACCTCAAAAGTTTTCAATAACCAGTTAAGAATTTCTATGTTTGTAAGATATGATTGAAGCTCAAATATAAATAATGATAAAAAGTTTTCAAGAAAAAAGCTGATTATAATTATAATAAATATAATCAGAAAGCCCACCAGTCTTGTGATTATAAAATGAGTATCGACAGTGTTTAATATTTTTAAAAATGAAAATTTAATTGCTTCAAAAAGCAGAGTGGAGGTGAATATAAGACCCAAAATTCCTATGATGCTCAGTGGGAATTTGTAGTTTTGAATATTAAACAACTGCATTAAAGCTTCCTCTTTTACCATGGGGAAAATATTTTTTATATATTCAAGAATAATAACAGAGGATTCTTTTGAGGATATATGCTGTGATTTTTGAAAATATTCAAAAAAGTAACCCATTAATGAACCCAGTAATACTGTAAAGGGAATAGAGGATAATATAAAATTAAAAGATATAGAAGTGGCTAAAATATTACCCTCATCTTTTCTAAAATCTTTAAAAGAGTCAAATATTATTTTAAATATAAATATATCTTTCATATATCTTTTTCAATCATAACAAAAAAATACTAAAATCAAAGTTAAAATAGCAGAAAACTATTTAGTTTTACTAATTATTGTTTTATAATAGAAGCACAAAAAGGAGGTTTATATGGATAAAATGAAATGGAATTTGGATAAACTGTATAGTTCTTTTGAAGATGATGATTTTCAGAGTGATTTGAGATCCTATGAAGAAATGATTGAAAATATAAACACGTGGACCGAAAATAATTTATCAAACTTTGAAAATATTACTAGCAAAATTGAAAACTATATAAAAATGCAGAAATCCTACAGGAAACTTTTAACTAAATTAAGTACTTTTTGCAGACTTACCTTAAGTGTTGATTCTAATAATTCAAAAGCATTAAATTATATAGAATCAATTAATAGAAAGCAGGTTAATGTAAAAAAATCGGAAGTTAAATTTAAAAAATGGCTTGATGGGATTGACAAACTTGATAGTCATATTAATAAATCAGATCTTTTAAAGGAACATGAGTTTTATCTTAAGGAAAGAAAAGAACAGGCTAAATATTTATTATCAGAAAAAGAGGAATATGTTATAGCAAAAATGAGAACTACAGGATCAAATGCATGGAACAATCTTCATCAGAAGCTTACATCAAATCTAAAGGTTGATATAGAGATTGATGGTGAGATGAAGCAGTTACCTTTATCAGTTGTTAGAAACATGTATCATGATGAGGATCCGAAAACAAGGAAAAAGGCATATGAAGCGGAAATAGCATCGTATGATAAAATCGAGGAATCCGCTGCTGCAAGTTTAAATTCTATTAAGGGTGAGATGATAAATTTAGCAGAAATGAAGGATTATGAATCGGTTATTGAGAAAACCTTAATCCAGTCAAGGCTGGATAAAAAAACTCTTGATTATATGCTGGAAACTATTGAAGAATACCTACCGGAATTTGAAAAGTTCTTCCAGAAAAAAGCTGAAATACTGGGGCATGAAAATGGGTTACCGTTTTATGATCTCTTTGCTCCTTTAGAAGGTTTTAGCAAAAAATTTGATTATGATGAAGCCAAAGATTTCATTGTGAAAAATTTTAGCGAATTTAGTGAGGAACTTTCTAAATTTGCCAAAAATGCTTTTGAAAATAACTGGATCGATGCTAAACCGCGTGAAGGTAAAAGAGGCGGTGCCTTTTGTTCAAATATTCACCCAATTGGAGAAAGCAGAATTCTGGCAAATTTTAATGGGGAATTTAGTAATGTTAAAACACTCGCTCATGAACTTGGACATGGATATCATGGCAGCATATTAAAAGATGAGTCAATATTAAACTCCGGATACCCAATGCCTCTTGCTGAAACGGCTTCAATATTTTGTGAAACAATAGTTATGGAGGCTATGCTGGAAAAATCAGAGAAAAAGGAAAAAAGAGCTTTACTTGAAAAACAGTTAACGAATTACGGTCAAATTATTGTTGATATTTATTCAAGATTTCTTTTTGAAAGTAAGGTATTTGAAAGAAGAGAAAATGAAATCCTATCTTCTGATGAGCTAAAAAATATTATGCTTGATGCACAGAAAAATGCTTATGGAGATGGATTGGATGAGAACAATCTTCATCCCTATATGTGGGTAAATAAGCCTCATTACTATATCCCAGGATTGCATTATTATAATTTTCCTTATGCATTTGGATTACTGTTTGCTAAAGGAGTATACGCGGTTTATAAAGAAAAAGGAGATGACTTCATTCCCGAATATAAGAAACTACTCCGTGCTACAGGGCAAAACAAAGTAGCTGAAGTAGCTAGTTTAATTGATATTGATATAAATTCCAAAGAATTCTGGAGGAACTCTCTTGAATTAATTAAAGAAGAAATAGATGAATTTTTAGAGCTTTAATATAGTTTAAACTTGAAATCATAACTTTGAAAGAAATGGGAAGAACTGGAAATCTTCCCATTTCTTTTTATATTTTTTGTTTTTATTGTTTGAGAAAATCAAATAAAAGATATTCTATATCTCTTGTACAATTTCTCACCAGATTAAAATTAGATTTAGCAAAATTATAGTTTTCATCTTCATCCAAGGCTTTTTCGAAATTCTTTTGTGATGTATTAAGGTATTCCTGTCCCAGCAAAAAATAAAGGATACCTAATTTGTTGTATATAGATTTATTAGGATCTACTTTCAATAGTTCTCTAAACTTTTTAATACCGTCTTTTAATATTTGAACATCTTTGTTCTTTTTATATTTTAAAAGTGTTAGATGAAAATTATCGATGTCAGTATGCAGCAATGATTTTTTGCAGTTATCAATTATATACTGTACATGATCAAATGCTTTTTCGTAATTCCCGCCGTTAACTTCTACATAGGTTTTTTCAAAAATATCTTTGTCGATATAATCAGAAGCAAGGTTATATGCCTTTTTTAAATAGCTGAGGGTGTTTGAAACTATTTCAAGGTCTTCGTTTTCTTTATAATTTTCGTTGGCAAGTCTTTTTAAATTATAAAGTGAAAGGTACCAGTATGTATAATGATAATCAGGATGATTTTCTAGTATTCTGTTTAGTTCCTTCTCAACTTTTTTCATACTTTTAGAAGAATCAAGTTTTAAATATGCTTCAACAAGTCTTAATTCCGGTTCAATTAACTCAGGAGCTAGTGTTGAAGCCTGTTTTAAATAATCTATAGCCTGAGGGTAGTTTCCCTCTTTCATATAAATAACTCCCAGGTAATTAAGGGCTTCTACAGAATTATCTTTTCTCTTAAGTATTTTTTTAAATATTTTTTTTGCTTCTTTAATTAAACCTTTTGTATAAAAAACTGAGCCCAGGAAGTTTAATAGCTTCAGATTCTTTTTTTCTTCTTCCTGCTGGGATAGTTCGTTTAATGTTGACAGTTCATGAAGAAATTTTTCATGAATTTGTTCAACATAATCATAAACCTCTTCATCTTCTGTTTTTTCATCAATTTTCATTTTCTTCTGGTCAAGAACTTCATTTCCTTTCTTTAGTTCTGATCGTAAGTTGTCTTCTTTATCTAAGTAGGTTCGTACTTCATACTCTGTATTGTCTATAGTTATTGGACTTTTAAAATTTAATTCGCCTTTTTTCATGTACTACCACCTCAATTAGAGTATACCATAAAACTTCTAAAAATCAATAAATAATCTTTTATTGCCAATTACAGCTAATAATGTAAAGATGGTTGCTTAGAATACTAATAATAAGTTTTTATTCTAATAAATCATCTATATTATATGTAATGTAGATAAATAGAACTGTAAAATAGGTTATATTTTTATTGATATTTTAATAGACTTGATATATCTATAACATCATTTATAATTTTTGTTAGGAGTATTTATGTTAGGAGCAGTAGCAGGAGATATAGCTGGTTCAGTATACGAATTTAGAAATTTTTCAGCTGATAGCTTAAAATTATTCTCAAAAAATTCATTTTTTACAGATGATACTGTTTTAAGTATTGCTGTGGCAGATTCAATTTTAAATAATGGAAAATATGTAAATAGTCTAAAAAAATATTATGCACTTTATCCTCATGCTGGTTATGGAAGCAGATTTGCTAAATGGGCCGGATCTAATGGAATACTACCACCATATAATAGCTGGGGAAATGGTTCTGCTATGAGAGTCAGTCCTGTAGGGTTTGCCTTTTATAATAGAGAAGAAAAATATTTATTAAATGAAGCTAAAAAATCTGCTAAATGTACACATAATCATCCAGAAGGTATAAAAGGTGCTTCTGCAGTAGCTCTGGCAATATCAATGGCAATTAATAAAAAGACAAAAAAGGACATCAAGCAGAAAATTGAAAATTATTATGGATATAATTTAAATAAAAAATATTCAGAGATAAAAGATAATAAAAAAAGTTCAGTTTCGTGTCAGGTTACAGTCCCACAGTCATTAATCTGTTTTTTAGAATCAAATAATTTCGAGGATTCAATTATTAAAGCGGTAAAACTTGGTGGAGATACTGATACCTTGGGCTGTATAACGGGATCAATTTCACATGCTTATTATAAAAAAATACCGGAATATATCGTAGATATAACCTTAAATAAACTGGATAGAAGGTTAAAAAGAGTTTTATTAAAATTTATCAAGAGATTTAATGTAAGGCTGTGATATATATCAAATATTTTAAAATAGAGAACGAAAAGATACCGTATAAATTAATAAAGGAAAGCAGAAAATCGATTTCCTTATTGTGGCACCGGAAAAAAGAGTGTTTTAAATATAAAGTACCTCACTGGATTTCAAAAAAAGATTTAAAAAATTTTGTAAAAAAAAATAAGGATAAAATATTGAAAAAATACCGGGTATACAATAAAAACTATAAAACGGGAAAAAAAATAAAATATCTTGATAAGAAATATATCCTGGATATAAAAATAAAAAACGGTTTTAATTCTTTTTATAGCTTAAAAGATAATAAACTAGAATTATATCCCGAAGAAAAAAACAATAAAAAAGTTAAAGAACTTCTTCATGATTTCTATAAAAAAAGAGCCGAGATATTTATTCCTTCCAGAATTGATATACATTCCAGACATATAGGCATTTCTTATAACAAAATAAAATTAAAAAATCAGAAGACATTATGGGGAAGTGCATCATCAAAAAGAAATATAAATATAAATTACAGACTAATGATGGCCCCGGTTAAAATACTGGATTATGTTTTGATACATGAATTAATTCATCTTAAATATATGAATCATTCCATACAGTTTTGGAACGAACTTTCTAAGTACGAACCGGAGTATAAAAAAAAGGAACATTGGTTAAAGAAAAATAGATATAATTTGATTATCTAACTAAATTAAAAAGGAGATTAATTGAAATTTGAAGATAATAAAAATAAAGATATAAATATTAATATGGTGCCGCTTCTTGATACTATTTTCATATTGCTAATTTTTTTCTCCTTACTTTTAATATCGGTAAGTTTTATGAAGGGTATCGATATTGAATTACCATTTGCTAAAAATACGGAGAAAATAGAAAAATCATTGAAAATTATTGCTATAAGTGCAAATAAAAATTATTATATTGAGGAAAAAAAATATAGCAAAGATAAATTTTGGAAAATAATTAAAAATAATACAGATGATGAATATATAATAAAGGCAGATAGAAATCTGAATTTTGGTTTTATTATTGACATAATGGATAAAATGCGGTCAATTGGAATAGATAAAATTCACTTTGAACTTAATTCTAAATAGTATGGATTATTTAAGATTTCTCATTGCTATAATTTTCTCTTTAATTGTTCATGTTTTATTTTTTCAGGTTAATATTGGAGATTATGACGGTTCAAACCAAAATGAAAAAAAGACAAATAAAATGGAGGTAGTATTAAAAAGAAAAAGCTCTGCTAAAACACATAAAAATAAAAATATTATTAAGAAAAGTAAAAATGCAAGAACAAAATCCTCAGAATTGTCTGATATAAAAGAAAATATAGATAAAAATACAATAAATTCCCCAAATGTGGATAACTTAGAGAGTAAAGAATTGTCAAGCAAAAACTCAACTAATTTTAGAGAACCATCAATAAACTTCAAAAAACCTGAATATCCCTATATTTCAAAGGTTATTGGGGAAGAAGGTAGTGTAGTAGTTGAAGTTACGATTGGTAAAAAAAACAATATAATATCCGTAAATGTGCT
The DNA here is from genome assembly GCA_964565585.1 of uncultured bacterium. GTDB lineage: Bacteria > Macinerneyibacteriota > Macinerneyibacteria > Macinerneyibacteriales > Macinerneyibacteriaceae > Macinerneyibacterium. The sequence goes on along the minus strand of CAZMFS010000044.1, from coordinate 3,264 downwards.
AAAATCAAGCGGTTACAGGAGATTGGATAAAGCTGTTGTAAAACAAATTAAAAATGGTAAAGTAAAGTCTGCAAGAAAAAATGGTAAAAATATTACTTCTAAAAAAAAATTAGGTCCATTTAAATTTAAATTAAATGATTAAGCTATATATTTGTTAACAAAATGTGGATAACTTGTTTACAAATATGTGGATAATGATTTCTAGAGGGAGGAATGTATGGAAAAATGTAGTTTGCTTCTAAAAAACTGTAAAGAGATAATTTCTTCGAAAGATAAATTTGTTAGAGGTAAAGCAAGCAAAAAAATTAAGAAATGGGAAGACACCGATATAGCTATAGATAATGACAAAATAATTGATATAGGAAGAAATCTTGAGTACAGACCGGACAAGGTTATAGATGCCTCTGATTATGTGGTTATGCCGGGATTTATAGATTCTCATACCCATCTTGTTTTTGGGGGTAGCCGGGAGGAAGAATATTTAATGAGAGTACGGGGTGAATCTTATGAAAAGATTGCAGAACAGGGAGGTGGAATAAAAAACACTGTTAACAATACGAGGAAACTGGATGAAGAAACACTTTTTACTTTAGCAGAAAATAGATTGAAAAAGGCTTTTAGTTATGGAACCACAACTATAGAGGTAAAAACCGGCTACGGTTTGGAACTTGAGACTGAAATGAAAATGTTAAGGGTTATAAAAAAATTACAGGATAAATATCCCGATACCTTGATTAGTACATTTATGGGACCCCATGAAATACCTGCGGGATATACTGAAAAGAAGTACATGGATTATGTATGTGAAGAGATGCTACCAAAGGTAAAAGAAAAAAAATTAGCGGAATTCGTTGATATATTTACCGAAAAAGGTGTTTTCTCGATAGAGCAGACAAAAAGGTATTTTAATATTGCAAAAGATATCGGTTTTAAATTAAAAATTCATGCTGATGAGCTTCATCCCCTGGGAGGAGCAGAAATTGCAGCTGAATATGATGCAGTAAGTGCAGACCATCTCATGGAGGTTACCGAGAAAGGAATTAAACTTCTTGGAAAAAATGATACTGTTTCAACGCTTTTACCGGGCACCTCGTTCTTTTTGATGAAGAATAATTATGCTCCTGCAAGAAAGTTAATTGATAATAACGCAATAGTTGCTATTGCAACAGATTTTAATCCCGGTAGTTCAAATTCTTATAATATGCAATTTATGATGAATCTTGCTTCATTATATTTAAAAATGGAAATTGAAGAGATAATCAACTCTGTAGGTATAAATGCTGCTAAGGCTGTGAATAGAAATGACAGAGGAAGTATTAAAAAGGGTAAAAAAGCCGATCTAATTCTTATGGATATACCAAATTATAAATATCTAGTTTATCAATATTCATTAAATCAGGTAAAAATGGTTATCAAAAACGGAGAAAAATTGCTGGAGAATAGAACGGATTATTTGTTTGAAAATTGATTTTTATTTAGGATATCCAGGATATTTTCGTTTTTAAGTATTAACAATCCAATTCTTTTATGGGATACTCCTTTTTTTAATTTATAGTTGAAGGAAGGGGTATTTTCAACTACATCTGAGTCGAAATGTTTAAAGCTAATCCCGGGATATTTTTTTATTTCTTTTTCAAGTTCAACAAGATGAGAGGATAGAATAAAAAGACTGTTTTCCCAGTTGGTAAAACCCTTTATTACCTGTTTTGTACCTTCAAATGCATCTTGAACGTTGGTGCCTCGAAATAGCTCATCAAGTAAAACAAAAATTCTTTTATTCTTTGATATCTTCTTTGATATATATTTTACTCTTTTAACCTCATTGTAGAAATAACTGTATCCCATTTGTATATTATCCTGTGTATTAATATCACTTATCATTTCATCAAAATAGGTTAAAGTGAGTGATTCTGCTGGCACACCTATACCCAGATGTGCAAAATATAGTGAAAGGCCACAGGATTTTAAGAAGGTAGTTTTTCCCGACATATTTGGACCTGTTAAAAAAACAAAATTATCGTTATTTTCAAATTTGAAACTATTCTTTACAGGTTCAGAAAGAAATATATGATATGCATTTTTTATATCAAATAAAGGTTTATCGGATTCAATAAATTTTGGAAATGTTAGGTTGTAACTTTGTATAAATCTTGCAATCGATATTAATGCATCGATTTCAAAGAAAAGCCTAATCATATCATGAATTTCATGAATTAAACTGTGTCTAAAAATGTTATCGTATTTGAAAATTTCAAGAAAGGATAACTTGTGTGTATTTTTGCTGTATAGATTTGCAATTGGATCGATTTTTAAAAAACGATAGATTTTATCGCTTATTTCCCTAATTTTTTTTGGAGCATCATCATCGATTGATACATATATATCGTATAAAAAATCCAAAAAGTCTTTTAAAAAATATATTCCTTCTTTTATATATTCATAGTGGCTGAACAAACCTGAATCTTTGTGTTTGAATCTATAAATTGTTCCTTTAATAAAAAGAAATAATATATTTTTATTTTTGATAGGCTTTATTTTGGATTGTAAATAATTTCGAATGAAATATATCTGATTTTTATGCAGGGTTATTTGCCAGTTTTTTTCAATTATGTATTTGAACATGTTTTGAGTTTTTATTATTTCAGTTTTGCTTGTTTGGGGAGAACTGAAAAATTTTTTTAGTTCTTTTTCTCCTCCGGGGGTAAGGGTCAAATTTGCAATATCAAATATTGAAAACCCGTTGAAATTTTCAAAAATCTCTAAATCTTTTAAAGTTTGTCTATCAATTTTCATAATAATCATATTAATTATAAATTATATTTAGAATTTGTAAATAAATATTAAAAAAGAAACCCAAATTGAAATGGTCCCCCAAATAATAGCACAAAATCTTATATTTGAAATTCGAGCTTTAAATTTATTATTTTTTTTGAATAAACCTTTACAAACACTTAAAGTTTCATTTCGGAATCAGTTTTTTCATTTAATTATTCTTCTGGTGAGAATAAAAAGATTTACTAAATTAATATAATTTATTAAATATCCGAGTTGTAATCCTCAATTTGGTTCAATCAATTAGGGCTTAAAACAAATTTAATTTATACCTGAAGAACAATTAATAATTTGAACTGAAAAAAATAAAGATTGCATCAATTGGTAGAAATATTTGTTACAGAGACATTTCGTACTTGTTTTAAAATTTTCTTTAATTAACTTCTATTTTTCAAATTACAAACTAAAATATTGCCTTCCTGAATTAAATTT
>CAZMFS010000043.1:0-10149 GCA_964565585.1 uncultured bacterium | reverse complement strand
AAATTTATTATATTGTTTCTAAATTAAAGGAAACTTTTACCGTAAAACTAATGAAAGTTTTATGGTATTCAGATTTTCTAAATTTTAAAAATAATGGTAAAAGCATATCGGGATTAGTTTACCTTCACGAGCAATATGGGGCTTTACCCATTAGGTATGAGGAAATACTGGAGATTTTCCCTGACTTAATAGAAATTGAAAAAATTGAATTTGAAGAAAATATCGGTAAAAAGTTTATCCCCAAAGAAGATAAAAAAATAAAATTATTAAATGAAAAAGAGAAACAAATAATTGATAAGGTAGTAAATAAATTTAAGGATAAAAGCGGTAGAGAATTAAGTGAAATTATGCATGAGGAAATTGCTTATAAAAAAACAGAAGAAAACAAATATATCTCATATGAATATGCGAAGGATCTAAATCTATGAACAAAAAACTAATAGAACATATTAAGAAAATTGATTTTGACCCCAAGCTTTATACCTGCAAAGATTCGGAAAAAAAATGAGGATAGAAGTATTATATTTGACCCGCTGCATTGTAGTTCGGATATTTCTAAGTTGATTCATCTTTTGATTCACAGCGAATATCAATATTCCTTCAACAGGATGGAGTGGGATAAAGGAAAAATCTATTTTGAAAATCCTGATAAAATATTAAACTGTTCCAAAGAAGATTTGAAAAAATTAACGACTGTAATTTTACGCCAGGAAAGATTCTCTACCGGAACCATTGCCTCAGCAATTGATTCTGGAATGTTAGAAAATATCTGTAAGAGAATATTAGAAATTGAAGAAAATTGATTAGTTGTTGGTAGTTAGTAGTTTGTGTTTGTTTAAAAATTCTAAAAGAAAAACCTTGATGAAAAAATAATATTTCAGACACTGTCCAGCACTTACTTTTATAAAGTTAGTGTTGGAACGCTGATTTGCGCTGATACTAACTGATTATAAGTCATCCATTGAAGTAGCTCATAAGATATAGTTTAAGATAAGGATAATAACTATTAATTAAATCAAAAGAATTTAGAGGCGTTCATTATATTATCGCGTTCATTAATAATGAACAGAGGTGTAAAATGAACAAAATAACCAATATATTAAAAATAATGCTTTGATAATGCAAAAAAGGTAATAGACTTGATAATATCAATAATTATGATATTATATGTTCACTAATATAAAGTGTTCATAATTATTGAACAGGAGGAAATAATGAACATAACACAGGAAATTATTGAAGAGATAAAAAGATCTTTAAAAGAAAAATTTCCAAAACTTATCATTAATTTTTATGATAAGACAAATGAAAATCAAAGGCAGAATAATAAATTTATAGATGGGAAAATATCATTAGAAATTGGGAATAAAAGAGTAACAAAAAGTTATCAAATTAAGAAAATGATAACACAATCAACAATAAATAATCTTTTGGATAAAAGAGATATCTTGACTAATTTATCAGATGCTTATTCCAGCTATGTAGTTTTAACGGATTATTTATCAAGAAATGTTAGTTTAAAACTAAAAAATGAAAATATTAATTTCATTGATACAAGTGGAAACATTTTTATTACTGATAAAGATGTTTTTATTTATTATTATGATAAATCAAAGAGGAAGATACTTCCGGAAAAGGATGAATTAGGTAGCAAAAAAAACATAGAATTGCTTTTCTATTTTTTAAATAATAGAAAAATTCTTAATAATCCTTATCGAAATATTTCTGAAATTACAGGGGTTTCATTGGGAAAAATTAGTAATACCTTCAAAACATTAAAAAATAAAAAGTTTTTAATTAAAAAAAATAATAAGAGACAATTAATCAGAAAAGATGAGCTATTGGATAAATGGATTAAAAATTATAATAATATTTTAAAAGACAATCTTTATATAAATACATACAGGACCAAATTAAACAAAATAAATTCAGAGTTATTAAAAAATAGTAATTTAAATAACACTTATATAAGTTCTGAATACGGAATAAAATATTTTAGTAATAAAGTAAGGCCTAAAAACTTATATTTATACACAAAAGACAAATTAGAAAATGTTATTAAGTCTTTTAAATTAATACCTGATTCTAATGGAAATATAAAATTGTTTTCTTTATTTTGGAATGATGAATATGCGGTGAATCCTGATTATAAGTATTTAGTCCCATTTTTAATTTTGTATGCGGATTTGTTAGAAGAAGATATTCAAAGAAACAAAGAGGTGATCAAAGAACTTTATGAAAGATACATACAGCCTGGATTACTCCAAACTTCCTCTGAATAATCCCCAAAAAAATTCTTAAAATATTAAACAATATTTTTGAAAAATTCGAAGCTGATTTTATGATTATTGGTGCCATTGCAAGAATTGTGTTGCTTGAAAATATTTATGGATATACCAGAGGAAGAGCTACAAAAGACCTTGACCTTTCAGTGTTTATTTCCGATTGGGAAGAATATGATAATATAATGAATGAGTTTATAAATAAGTATAGTTTTCGAAAAAATAAAAAGATATATCATAGAATTTCAAATGATGAATATACAATAGATATTATTCCATCGGGGGAAATAGCTAAGAATGGAGAAATATCCTGGCCTCCAGAATTTAAAAATTCCATTGATGTTGGATTTTTTATGAAATCTTTTGATTATTCTTTATTAATAGATCCTAAGAGTAAAATTGATAATTTAAACTATCATATTCCAAATCTTGAGGGTCTTTTTATACTTAAATTTATTAGTTGGTATGAGAGAAAATATACAAGTGATGCCAGAGATATTGAATTAATATTATCCTGTATTCATAAAAATTATGAGGATCTTCTTTTTGAGAAATATAGAGAATTCATTACTGATAATTATAAATATCAAAATGTATTCCCAAAAATATTAAGCAAGGAATTATTTACGATTTTAAATTCAGAAAAATATATTAGAAAGTTTAATAATTATTTAGACCTTGATGTTATAGAAAATCAATTAGTTCCATCTATGGTAAAAACAAATCGTAATTTAGATTCAGATACCTATGAATCTTATATAGAAATATTTCGTATATTGAAAAACGAATTGAAAAAATTACTATAATAATTTATTTTAAAGGAGCTGTTTGAAATGAGTAAAAATATTGAAGTAAAATCGTTTCTAAATCCCAATCCGGTTTTTGAGAGTGATACTTTAGTTGATCCTCACGGTAAGAAGTATCACATGGAAAATTATCCCTTTATTGAGCTTATTTTGATTGATTTTAAAGAGGGAGAGTATTTTATAAAAATTAAATCGGAAAAGATTGAATTTGAAAAGAAGATTGAAATAGGAAAGAAAGATCAAAGTAGATCGGTATACTTTAAAAGCAAGAAGCTTGAGGGGTTAGATAAAATAAAAATTAATGTCGATATTGAGGGTGTTGGAATAAAGTACAGCGATAAAAAGATTTTAAGGACATTTGAAGTAAGGGGTAAGGTTCTTGATACTGACAATAATCCTATATTTGCATACATATGGGCAAGCAGGAAAAGACTTGTGGATAATGAAGTTATAAGCGCTACTGATGAAAACGGAAAATTCTGTATCAAATGTCCTGCAGGTAGGGAGTTGAATCTGTTTATAGGGGATAAAAATTATGCCAGTACCACTCTTGAAGCGTGGGTTATGGCTGATATTATTTCCCGGGATATAGAGATACCTGAAATAAAGATTGGAAGCTTTGAGGTATATGGGTTGAAAGCCTGGCACTCGGCATCAACCTGGCATATATTTTTCATGCCTGCCAAAGCCGGAGTGAAAGTGCCCGGAGATATTTCCGCTGAAGATGTTGATGTTTGGATAGATGGTGAGAAAAAGGATATTATAAGCATCACAAAGCATCTGGTTTCTGGAGATTATCCCTCTTATTTTTTAAGTGTGGGAGGAGAAATAAAAAATGATTATCCTCAAATCATAAAGGTGAGAGTAGATTCGGATGTTGGTTTTGGAGAAGCTTACTATATTGATGAATGAAAAGATTGGTTATTAGATATTTTACAGTAATCGAATTTTATATAACCAATTGAAAAAAACAAAAATTATAATTGATTAGTTGTTGGTAGTTAGTAATTTGTGTTCGTTTAAAAATTCTAAAAGAAAAACCTTGATAAAAAAATAATATTTTAGACACAGATTTACGTTGATTTAAGTTCATCCATTGAAGCAACCCATAAAAGATAATTTATATTTTGGACATGATTAACAAGATTAACATGATTATAAAACACAAATAAGCATATAAAATATAAAATTATTTAAAAATTCAATAAATTTGAATTTATATATTTGATCTCTTTGAAAAAATGAAAACAGGTTTTAATTTATATCGAATAACGAACCTCGAATAACGTATAACGAAAATCTCTTAAGAGATTTTATATAATTGGGTCACATCTTTGGGTTAAGTCAAAAAATCATGATAATCATGTAAATCATGTCTGATTAATTAATTTTTTGATGGAGAGTTACATATGCGAAATATTTCGCAATAAGAATAAAACATTAGAATATAAAAGAAATATTAAATTATCTCTACAATATATATAATAAATGCTACAGTTCATGGTTAATATACAACATATCAGCATATTGATGGTTGAAAAAATAAATTAATATGTTAAATATATAGAGTCTTTGGGGAAGAAAATTAAATATTCATGAAGGGGGAGTCATGGATTTAGATGGGATAGCACTAATAAATGATAAAAAATTATTAGAGAAAATTAAAAATATTATTAGCCAAAATGATATCTTTAGTGATTTTAAATTCTTGAAGGATTCTAAAAAAAATAGAAAAAAAATAAATAGAGAAAAACCCAGGGTTTTAATACGTGAAAATGAATTAAGAAATTCGAGTGGGGTTGAATTTAGAAGTAATCTTACCTATAAACTATTTACTATTTTTATATCAAATTCTTTGAACCCGGAAAAAGAGGCAGTGGATCTTAACTGCATAGATTATATAGTTAAACCAGTGAGTATGAATAAATTAGAAAACTCCATTAAAAAAATTGAAAAAAATAAAGATTTTATAATCAACACCTTTTCTTTTAATAAAAAAATAAGAATTAAATGCTGCAATAAAATTATGTTTTTTAATCCTGATGATATTATTTATATTACTAAAGATGGCAGGTATTCAATAATTAAGACAAAAGAAAAAGACTATCTCTGCAGTAAGCCTTTAAAATACTTTGATAAAGAATTGGAGAAATATTCGATAATTAGAGTGCGCCGGAATTATCTGGTTAATATGAAATTTGTAAAAGAAATTCAAAAAAAAGATTCAAGGAAATATATTATTATATTAAAGAAGAGAAAACAAGAAATTAAAGTGGGAATAAGATATATTAATGAAATTGTTAATTCATAACACTATAGTGTTTATTCGTAACATAATTTATTGATAATCAAGATTATCTTTTTTAATCTTATAAGCGTAAATTTAATATTCAAAGGTTGAGAGGGGGTGTTTATTTAATTATGGAAATATTAGTAAATCCTTTAGATGAAGCTAATATGCTTTGTCAAGAATCAGAGAATGATGATGATGGGAGTTGTGATGTAGGTTGTGAAGATGGAGAAATAAAAGCTGAACTTTTTGCTTAAAATATGGATTAAAGCTATATAGACTTTTACTAGTCTATATAGCTTTTTAAATTATTAGGAGTGTAGTGTTTATGAAAAAAGGTAAAGAAGTTAAACCATATAAAACAATTACTAAAATTAGAAATTTATTGTTTGAGTTAAACATTATGGTTAAGGAAAAAAAATGGGAAAAAAATAATGGATTTTTTTCTGTGGGACTTCAATTAGATGAGTTAGGAATAAGCACTTACGGAAAAGGGTCTAATTCAAGGTTTGCATTAGCAAGTGCTTATGGTGAAATGATTGAAAGATTACAAAACCAATATTTGTTCCAGAAAAAAGGGAACTATTTTTGTAAAGAAACAAATAATAAATTTGATTTTATTTATTTCCCAGATGAGAAATATTTATCAAAAGATGAATTTTTGAATCAAATTTCTAAGAAAACATTAAAAAAAATAAATTGTCTTAATTTAAAGCAAAGTATTTTTTTTAAATCTCTTAAATCAAAAAAAGAAATGCACAATAAAAAATTTATCTCAATTCCATTCTATAACAGTAATAATAAAAAAATAGTATATCTACCAATATCTTTATTGCATTTATATTATGGTTCAAATGGTATGGTAGCTGGTAATACTAAAGAGGAAGCAATAGTTCAGGGATTATCTGAAATATTTGAGGGATTCTCGTTATTACAAATTATTAAGAAAAATATTACTCCTCCTACTATTCCTATGAATTATATAAAAAATAAAAATTATAAAAGTTATAAGAAAGTTAAAAAAATAGAAAAAAAATATAATTATAAAATTATAGTAAAAGATTGTTCTCTTAATTTAAATTTGCCTGTATTAGCTATTCTTGTTATTGATAAAAAGAACAATAAATATGCTATTAGATTTGGTTCATATCCAAAATTTAATATAGCTCTTGAAAGGTGTATTTCTGAATTTTTTCAAGTTGCAAATAACTATGAACCATTATCTTTATATTTTAGTGAGTTTAATTTTAATAAGGAGAAAATTGAAAATCCTAAAAACTTAGAGAGAATATTAAGAACAGGTAAAGGATTTTATCCTTCTAGTTTTTTTAATTATCCAAGCAACTATGAGTTTGATAAGAAATTATATAGGTATGAGGAAAGAAAAAGTAATAATACTTTTTTTTTAGAAAAATATTTACAAATAATAAATAATTTAAATTATAGTATTTTAATAAGAAATGTTTCTTATTTTGGTTTCCCTTCATATCAAATTATAATACCAGGAATGAGTGAATTAATTTATAGATATGAAAATCCAATGAAAAAATCTTATAAAAGAAATCTAAGATATGATATAAAATTATATAATTATAAAAATAATAAAAAAATATTAAAAAAATTAAAGATGTTATATTCTAAAAAGGATAAAATAAATTTTGGTAAATTTTTGGGGATATCAAATAAAAACACATTTAAGTATAATAATTTACCCACTTCTATATTGTTAACTGCAATTAATTATAAATTAGAAAATTATTATAAAGCTTATAAAAATATAAATGAATATATTGAAATTTTAAAGAATAAAAATTTCTCGTCTCAGAATATGATTAGTTATTATAAATGTATTCGTTCCTATCTATCAATGAAAATAAGTATAAATAATGATGAATATATTAAAGATATTTTAAAAAAAACATATTCTAAGGAAATATATAAAAAAGTTAAATCTGAATTCATAGGAAATAAAAAAAATATTTTAAAAGATTTACCAGATTTTAATTGTTTCAAATGTCAAAACTGTACTATTTCTGAATATTGTAATTATGAATTACATAAGTCAGCATATTTAAAAATTAAAAAGAAAATAAATAAAACTAAAATAAATCAAAAAAAAGTAAAAACAATATTTGAAAGCTAAAATATTAATTTTGATAATTCTATTAAATTATAATAAAGAATTAATAAAGGGGGTAGTATGATAGAAGAATATAAATTATCGTTTTATAATTTGGATTTTATGTATAATAATTATTTATATTTATTTAATACCAAAAATTGTGGTTTAATAAAATTAAACAAAAAAAATATGAAAATTTTTGAAAAATATAAAAATAAAAGTTTTTTTAAAAAAGATATTCCAAAAGTAATGTTTAATAATTTATATAAAAATGATTTTATATTAAAAAAGGAAAAAGATGAATTATATCTTGAAAAAGTAAAAAAAAAGATAGTAGAAAAAGATAAGGATAATTTTAATATTTTGTTTACAATAACTTTTAATTGCAATTTTGAATGTCCTTATTGTTATGAGAATAACATTAATGTAACAATGAGTGATAAGACAATAGATAAGTCCTTGAATTACATAGAAAAAAAAGCATTTCAGTATAACAAATTAACTATAGTATGGTTTGGAGGAGAACCACTATTGGAATTTGAAAAAATTAAATTATTGACTCCTAAAATTATTAATATATGTGAAGAAAACAATTGTGAATATGAATTCAAAATTATTACTAATGGATATTTGTTAAATAAAAAAATTATTAAAGAATTTAAGAAGTTAAATATTTGCTATGTCCAGATAACTTTAGATGGCCCTAAAAAAATTCATAATAAAACAAGGAAGCTTAAAAATGGTAAAGGATCTTTTAATAAAATAGTTAGTAATTTAAATTATATTAAGGAACAAGAAATAAAAAGCCCTAAAATTAATATTAGAATAAATTTGCATAAAGATAATATCAAATTTTTGGATGAACTTCTTGAGCAAATTGAATTTATATCTGAATCTAAAAATATTTATGCATCTTTCGCCAAAGTTTCTCCAAATAGCAAAGAAGATTTAGGTAAGTTTTTTACAGATGAAGAATTTGCAGGAAAACAAATTGAATTGTATGAAAAGTTAGAAAAAAAAAGATTTATAAAATTAAAAAGACCATTTTATTTACCTAATCCAACATATACTGCTTCCTGTACAGCAATAAAGAAAAATACAATGATTATAGGACCTAAAGGATATTTATATAAATGTTATAAGAATATATTAAAAAATAATAAGGAAATAGGAAGGTTGGGCAAGGAAGGATATGAAGAATATAATTTTCATAATTATGGGAAATGGATAAATTATGAGCCTTTTAAGGATAAATTATGTAAAGAATGCAAATTTTTGCCTTTATGTTATGGTAATTGTGTTTATAATAGAAAAATAACTGATAATGAGGTGGGGTGTAAGGAGATTAAATACAATTTAGAAGAGAAATTAAAGAGATATTTGGATAAATATATTAATTAGAATAACTAAATAAGGAGTGTAAAATATGTTTTATAAAAGATTATTTGTTATTTTTATTGTTTTAGTAGTTGGATGTCAGACAAGTAACAAAAAGACTGTTAATAATCCTGCTAATCCTAAAAATAAGGTTATTCAAGCAAAAATCAAAACTAAAATCAATATTCAACAAAAATTGGTTAGGATTGCAAGTAATAAGAAAAAATTATTTGGTTTATTTAGACAAAGTTCTAATGAGTATATAGTTAAAAAAATCTCCATTGAAAAAAATACAATAAATTCAGAAAAATTATTTAAAATAAAAAGAGGAAAAGGACCTAATGAGGTAACTTCTTTTAACAATTTTGAAGTATCTAAAAATAGAATGCTAATATTTGATTCAGTTTTAAATAGAATTAGTATATTTGATTTTACAGGGAAACTGATTGATGTTATAAATATAAACAAAAATAATATAAAAAGTGTTGCTAATTGTGTTTTAATTTCAGGAAGAATGATCTTTAATGGGTTTCATAAGGTAAAAATAGGAAAATTCAATTATGAGAATGGGAAATACAAAATAAAAAAATACCAATTAAAGAAAACATATGGGGAAACATATGATGGTATGATAACAAGAGGAGGAAATATTTATTATGATGAAAATAGTGAAAATGTATTTTTAGCCTATAATAATATCCCTTTTAAAATAGAAGTTTATAATAAAAATTTGAATTTAAAAAAAGTAATAGAAAAGGATATCAATAGAGAAGTTTCACAATATAGATTTAAATTATTAGGAAAAGGAAGAGGAACTACTGCAGTAGGTAATAAATTAATCACAGGAATAAGAACATATAAAGATTTTTTGTATACTGTAAATCAGGGTAGAAAATCATTTATTGTAAAAAACAATAGACTTAAACCAAATCTTTATTTAAAAAAAGTAAAAATAAATATTTTTGACAAAAAAACTGGAGAGTATTTGTACTGTATTGAAAATGAAAAACTATCTGATATTGATGCAATTATTGGTGGGATAATTGATATTAATAAAGATCATATAATTTTAGCATATACTGAAACAGAGAATGAAATTTTTAAAAAGAATAGAAGGAAAATTGAAAAAGGTATTGTTGTTTTAGATAATCCACTAAAGAAATATGAATAAAAAAATATTTGAAACTTTAAAGTATTTTGAAAAGAAAAATCCAAAGGAGATAATTATAGGAGGATTTTCTCTTATAATTTTATCTCTTTTAGCTTTACCCC